>DATEBX010000001.1:0-9169 GCA_035287145.1 Patescibacteria group bacterium
TTAAACCGGCGCCCAAATAAAACTCAATCCATTCACGCCCTCTGAAGGTAACGCGTTCTACCATTATTGGCCGCCTTTCTGGGAATAAAGACAATCGCTTATCTTATCCCATTGGGTGGTGCAATAGAAATAGAATTCGCTTTACAAATGCTCGTGTGTGTAGCTAGGATGCTCGACCCTGCTGGCATATTGGCGGAGACGAGGGGAGTGACGAACGGCTTCAGACGCCTGTTTGCGATACCAGCGCCCTTCAGCCTGTATCGCGTGAGGTGCCTCTACTCTCTGGAACCCGACAAGCGGCGAGGCAATGAGACCATCGTGCACGGCAAGCGCGGTGTAGCAAGGTACGTGATGTCGGTTCTCGTGAGGGAATTCCGGCCTGGCTATAACGAAGAAGATCCGTTCGCCACCAAGGTCATTCTGGCCGAACCGCTTCAGGAGGATGGCATCAGGAGCTCCAGAAAAGCAAAGTGCTATATGTGGGAGATGGAGCGGACCTACTACAACATCGTCTGGGTTCGGCCTGGCGTTACTCTACCGGAAAATGAGGGTTACAATGCCCGGTAGAAGCATCACGAATCGATAGTTCCACTTGAGCCCCTGGCGGAGACACTTCCGCTCGGGGCTCGCTTTTTTTCTATAATATTTCTTTCTAGGGTGGATAGAATTTTATCTATAAACAATCTTGACCTGATAGCATGATTATGATATGGTTGCTGGTGGATAAATCCACGAGTGGCGAGGAAGATAAACTGGCAAAGGAGGCAGGGTGTCTTGGTTGACAAAGCGGAGTTGAAGATGACTATCGACATTCTCAACGGATGGCGATCTAGTGGGGTGGTGGATCGGGGAGGTGTAAAGCGAGTGGCGGCGTTCTGCTTGGGCTTGGTAGAGCCGGGTCCGCTGGGTACCGAGCTCTTCGATGCAATCGCTCGCCACAGTGTCACCCTCGCCGTCGAGGCGGTGTGCCTGCGGCGAGGACAACGGGGTATCGAAGTTCTTCTCACCCAAAGACCGCTGGACGACACGGCCTACCCGGGCGAGTGGCATTGTCCGGGCAGTGTGCTGCGACCGGGCGAGGAGTTTGAAGATGTCTTCGAGCGCCTAGCCGATAGGGAGTTCAGGGGTCTTGTCAGTTCGTGGCGCTTTGTCGGAGAGATGAACAACCCCGAGGAAGCAAGGGGACACTTCGTCAGCCGCATCTACCTTGTTGTCCCGGAAGGCGAGCCGAAGAAGGGGGAATGGTTCACGGTTGACGACTTGCCGAAAAACACAGTCGACCATCACAGGGACTCGATTATCCCCTATGGCGGTCGCCGCCTTCGTCGGTTAGTCGCTACACAGGGTGCCAAGCTGTTTAGCTCGTCTGAACGCTTGGCACCTTTTCATAAAAAATAAGTATGTAATAAGGTGTAATAAGGTTTGACAACATCCCTACGACAACTTACAATAGCTATGTGACAAATAAGAAGAGCAAAAAATTACTACCTACACGTTATTTTAATTGGTATGACGTGGAATTATAGGAAATTGAAAGAATTGTATGAAGAAAAAAGTTTCTCAAATTAAGACCGTATTGGTTACTGGCGGCGGAGGTTTTATTGGTTCTCATCTTCTAAAGATGCTTTTGGCGAAGAACTATAAAGTTATAGTTTTGGAACGTTCGGTCAACGATATAGTGCGGATCAAGGGCCTATTGAATAAAATCAAGATTTATTACTCGAATGACGACCCCGAAAAAATATTTCACGAAAATGATATTGATGCTCTTATTCACCTGGCTACGCTTTATCTAAAGGAGCACAACTGTCCCGAGCAAGCAAAAAGTTTGATAGACGTGAATATTGGGTTCACCACAGTTTTGGCTGAACTTTGTAGCAAACATAAGGTAAGGTGTTTTATCAACACGGGAACCTTTTTTGAATACGAGCTGACAGACAAAAAAATAAGCGAAACCTCTAACAAGGCACCGTATAATCTTTACGCTGCTACCAAGACCGCGGCGGCGCAGATATTACGCTATTATTCTCTGGGCAAAGGATTGAAAGTTATTAACCTTTACCTCTTTGCACCTTTTGGCGATGGGGATAATGAGAAGCTGATGGCTCTTCTGGTTAGGGCCTTAGTCGATAATACATTGCTTGATTTTTCCGGGGGAGACCAGAGGTGGAACTTTACTTATGTTAAAGACATAACCGCTGCCTACGTTTGCGCATTAGAAAAAGCCGATAAAATTAATAATTATGAAAACTTTAATGTGGGATATGATAAAGTTTATAGTATAAAAGAGATTGCAAAAAAGTTGGAAAAAATATCGGGCAAAAAATTGAAAGTTAATTGGGGGGCAAAATCCTATGTTGACAATGAAATCTTCTATGTTAATGCAGATAATACAAAACTAAGGAGAGCGTTGGGGTGGAAGCCGAAATACGATGTTGATAGTGGGCTTAGACAAACTTACGAATATTTTAGTAATAAATATGGGAGCAAAAATGCCCGATAAGATATTTGGCGTAAAAGGCGGGCCGATTGAAGGGGTAGTCATAAAAAAATTGACAAAAATTCCCGATGAAAGAGGTTGCATATATCATATGATTAAAAAGGAAGACGAAGACTTTAATGGTTTTGGCGAGATATATTTCTCAACAATATACCCCGGTGTTGTTAAGGGTTGGCATATCCATAAGGAAATGGAACTCAACTACGCGGTAATTAGCGGTGATATCAAAATGGTTCTCTACGACGATCGCCCGCGATCAAAAACCAAGGGCAATTTAATGGAAATATTTACCGGCGAAGAAAATTATCTCCTCATCAAAGTTCCTCCGAAGGTTTGGAACGGTTTCAAGGGGGTGGGGGTTAAGGAGGCAATTGTGGCAAATTGCGCCACTTTATCTCACGATTCTAGTGAGATAGAAAGGCTAGATCCTCTTGCTAAAGATATCCCATATGATTGGTCTTTGAAAAACGGGTAGAATTATTTGCGATTAAATCTTAAATACACTTAGTAAAAGAATATTGGCTTTAGTCTTGCTAATTATTGCCGGGCGGACAAAATACATTTCCCGATACTTTTATTTCACTATACATGCACATATGCACGATATATTTGGCAAAAGATGAGGGGTTAAGGAAATGAAGAACGAAATATTGAAGAAATTAAATCAGTATTCTTATAAGCGCTATCTGCTTGTATTATTCCTATTTATTCTAGCTCTTATTTTTGGAAGAAATCTGGATGCTATGGCGCTGGAGCAGAAGCAGCTTCAAGACCAAATATATTTACAGCAAAAAATCGACTCTTCCATCTATCAAGTTCCGGCAAACCAGAGCGAATATAGGTTGAAAAAGATATTTTCAACCAAAAGAGGCCAGTGTGGCAGAATATTTATTAGTTTGAGAAATCTTTCCCAGACCAAAAATATTAGTGATTCGTCTAAGGAAAATTTGTCAATAATAATTAAACTCTCCAATGATTATGGGGAGGAACAGAGCCTCGCTATATTTGAAGTGGAGAACAGGCTGTTTGCCCAAAACAAAAATTTTGATTATTGTGCCAATGCTGATTATTCTGATGTAATATTTCAAAAAGATGAAAATGATTTGGATGGCTCTTTTGAGATCTCTAACGTGTCCTTCTATCCGATAGCCTTAGAAAAACATAATATTAATAATATGGTCGAAACAATAGAGGGAAACACTGATTTCGGCAAGATATTCTACCAATCGGGACCGGAGTCCGAAGCAGCGAATAAGCCCTATGTATTTTTACGGAAAAATCAAGTTATAGGTCAAACTTTTATTGCGAATAATGAGATAATTTCCGGAATTGATATAAAGTTGGATTTTATAGGAGTTGGCGGGCAAGGCAATTACTCGCTAGAATTGAGGGAAGCTGAAGAAAAGAATGGGCACATAGAGCTATCGACTGATAGAGTTACCTATTATTGTTTCAATAAAGACAGCGCCGAGAAAAATCTGAAAATTGAAAAAGATGTTTATCATATTCCGCTGGCTGCTCATCTGGAAATTGGTAAAACCTATTTTATTGGAATTAATAATGAGACGGTGAAATTTAATATTATTAATACTCTAAAAATATTTGGCGTATCAGGTAACAATAGCGGAGGGAAAGTTGTTTATTCTGTTGGGGGTAAAACGAGCAGAAGGTCAGGAAGTCTCTTTCTCAAGGCATATGGGGCTGATTATATAAAAATAGCCGGTGAAAAAGTGTTAACCGGAGCCAAGATTATTGATAACGGTGATGGTACTGGCTCGTACATATATGAACAAAAGGGAACCTTCTCCGATTATCTGGACATAGAGCGCTCTATTACAAAAGACAACAATAATAGCAGTATATTTTTTGATAACATTCAAGCTGGAATTTCGGGCAAGGATAAAGACGATAATGTCTTTATCTATAAAATCAACACCATATACCCTTTTGAAAAAATGAAAATATACGCCGAGCAGCCGGGTGAAGGATTGACAGATACATTATTATATTATTCTTTTGACAATAATAATTGGCAGGAGATAGCGTCGAATCACGACAAACCAGAAAACGCACTATCGCAGGGAGAGAAAAATAGGTTTCAAGAAATAATACAAGGTGACGGAAAAACAAAAAATGTTTACATCAAAGCTGCATATAACGAAAACGATGCTAAGAAGAAGGTCGTCCACCTTTTTAATTTAAAAAAATTAAAAATAATAGCTAAACTGAACATTAGGTAGTCCTAATAAATACTGAAGAAGATAAAAGTGATTCGAGGCATAAGAGGGGTATAAATGATAATATGCTAGACAGATATCTGAATCAAAGAGGTCTTAATCACGCGCTGGTCTTTTTTTCTATTCTTTTGGGTTATTATTTCAGTTGGGATATTCAAAATATTGCTCTATTCTCTTTTGTAATTTGGATAATATTATATCCGATATCCAACCGATTTCTTGCCTTGACCACGATATTTTTTTTATCATTTATACCCCTACTATTAATTATTGATAGAGACGAACAAGCGGAAGAATTTGCAAACTACGCTTATTATTTTTTAGCATTGACAGTTATTGGGGTGATAATTGAATCTCGAAGAAGACGAAAGATTAACCCCCCAGGTAAGTAAATTTGTTCAATGATGGCGTTGATAACCAATGGGGGGGATAAGTTCTATCGTACGATTCTCGGGGTCATCAGCCCCCAAATTAAGCGGAGGCCGTACCATATGTGAGTGAGGAAGATTATGGGGATGGTGGCGAGGCCAATAAGGGGGTTGCGCCATCGAGTGCTGACAATAATAGCATCGGCAAATAGACCCAGGAGATAGACAGCAAGTGGGACAAGCAGGATGTCATTCTGAATCCCGACCCCAATGGGGTCGTGGGTGAAGAATCTGGGCCCAGATCCTTCGCCCCCACTGGGGCTCAGGATGACAAGGGCTATTAAATACAAAACAAAAAGCGTAGGGACGAAGTAGGCGAGTTTCAGGGAGGTTTTGGGGTGGCGTTTCGCGAAGTAGCCGCGGTGGAGGGCGTAGTTGCCGATTTGCTTTAGGTGCTTCAGGACTCCGGCACGGCGATGGTGGTAAACGACCGCATATGGTTCGTAGATGATATTATGACCGGTCTCAATGATGTCGAGACAAAGCTTCGTATCTTCGCCCGGCCAGTAGGCGCAGTCAAAGCCGCCGATTTTAACAAACACGTCTTTGCGTACCAGCAGATTAACGGTCGGCCAGTCATCAATCTCCTTGGCACGACCAATCGATAAGTATCTATTTCGTGCCCCACCGCCGCCTAAGTACGACTCAAAAACTGCGCCAGAGATTTTTTGGCCGGTAGTATCATTCGCCGGAGTAATCGCCGGCCCGCCGACGGCGGCAACGCGAGGGTTAGAAAAGTGCTTGACGGCCCTTTTAAGCCAATCTCTTCGCGGATAAGCGTCATCATCGAGAAACGCGAGAATGTCGCCCCTAGTGTGCCCAGCGGCTAGGTCGCGCTTCTCCGCCGGCCCCACGGGGCCAGAAGGAATGATACGGATTTTTTTTGATTGTGTAAGGGTGGGATTGCTTCGTCGCCCACGACCCCAGTGGGTCGGGGCTCCTCGCAATGACAACAAAGAGGCATTTTGACGACTGACTGACGTTGTATCGTCGGGGACGATAATGATTTCGAAATCAGGATAGTCCAACTCTAAAATCTTTGGCACCGATTCGCGAATGTAGTCGTTGATTTTTTTAACCGGAATGATGATGGATACCATAAGAATGAGTTTGTCAGGTTTGTAAAGTTATAAGGTTTATAAAGTTGCCGAATAGGTTCCAGCTTTATAACTTGATGAACTTGATGAACTTTATAAACTAATACTCGACTTTATGAACTTTAAGAACTTTATAACCTTATGAACTATCTACGATGGTCTGCCAATCGAATAATACTTAAAGCCCAACTTGCGCGTTGTCGCGGGGTCGTAAATATTGCGGCCGTCGATTATTATCGGCCGTCGCAGAGCTTTTTTTACCCGCGCGAGGTCTATTTGGCGGAATTCATCCCACTCGGTGCAAATTGCCAGAACGTCGGCGCCCCGGCAAACGTCGAGAGCGTCATTTGAGAACCTAACCGCCGGCAGTATTTTTCTAACGTTCTCTTCCGCGACAGGGTCAAAAGCCGTAACTCGAGCGCCGAGGTTAATGAGATTTTCGATGATGGTTATGGCGGGCGCATCGCGGACGTCGTCGGTTTTCGGCTTAAAAGCCAAGCCCCAAACGGCAATTTCTTTACCACGGAGAGGGCCGAGCGCTTTTTGTATCTTGAGTATGAATTTCTGCCGCTGCTCTTTGTTGACCGCTTCCACTTCTTCGAGAACGGAAAAACGAATTTTGTTTTCCTTGGCGATGTTAATAAGAGCTTGAACGTCTTTGGGAAAACAGGAACCGCCGTAACCGATACCGGCGCCTAAAAAAGCTCGCGGGCCGATACGCCCATCGAGCTTCATGCCGCGGGCGACGCCGTCCACATTGGCGCCGACACTCTCGCAAATATTGGCGAGAGAATTGATAAAAGAAATTTGCGTGGCGAGGTATGAGTTGGAGGCGTATTTTATCATCTCGGCGGTTTCAAGGTCGGTAATAAGTATCGGCGCGCCGAGAACCTCGTAAAGTTTTGCCACCTTTTTCGCCGCTTTAGACCGGGAATCGCCAATCACGACACGGTCCGGCTTCATAAAGTCGTCAAGCGCCGACCCTTCGCGCAGAAACTCGGGATTGGAAACGATATCAAATTTGCCCTTGTAGAACTTGGCAATGGTTTTTTTGACCAGCTGTCCCGTGCCGATGGGGACGGTGCTTTTGTTGACGATAACAGCGTATTTTTTAAGGTTTTTGCCAATATCGCTCGCCGCCGCCAAAACATATTTCAAATCGGCGCTGCCATCCTCGGAGGGTGGTGTGCCGACGGCGATGAATATTATTTCCGCGCCGGCTATGGCCGAGCTCAATTTGGTGGTAAAGGCCAGCCGTTTGGCTTTTAGGTTTTTCGCGATAAGCTCTTCTATGCCCGGCTCGTAGATGGGCGATATGCCCTTCTTGAGCTTTTCAACCTTTGCCCTGTCAATGTCAACGCAGGTGACGTTATTGCCAAGCTCTGCCAGGCATACGCCCTGCACTAGACCGACATAACCGGTACCTATCACTACCACCTTCATTATTTTATTCCTTTAAGTTTTTCTTATTATGAGGCTGTTGCCATTCTATGTATCTGCAAATTTCTAATTTCTAAGTCCTAATTTCTAATCAAATCCCAAATCCCAAAATGGAAATCTTTTGAGCTTTGACTATTTGATTATTATTTGTTATTTGGTGCTTGAGGTTTGGTGCTTAAACCAATCTATTGTCTTTACCAAGCCCTCATCTAATTCGATTTTGGGTGCCCAATCTAACTTAACCTTCGCGAGCGTAATGTCGGGCTGTCTTTGGGTGGGGTCGTCGGGCGGCAGAGGCTCAAAAACAATACGCGAGCCCGAGCCGGTTAGCTCGATAACCTTGCGCGCCAGCTCCAGCATAGTAAACTCGCACGGATTGCCGACATTTACCGGACCCTCTTCGTTAGAATAAATCATTTTGATTTGAGCGTCAATTTGATCGTCTATGTAGCAAAACGAGCGCGTTTGCGAACCGTCGCCGTAAACGGTCAGGTCTTCGCCCGCGAGCGCCTGGCGGATGAAAGTCGAGACAACGCGGCCGTCGCGCGGCCGCATACGGGGGCCGTAAGTGTTGAATATGCGAATCATACCGGTGTTTACCCCATGGTCGTGGCGGTAAATATAAACGAGCGCTTCGGCAAAACGCTTACCCTCGTCGTAGCAGGACCTCTCCCCGTACGGGTTGACATTACCCAAGTAACTTTCAGATTGGGGATGTTCCCTGGGGTCGCCGTAAACCTCGGAGGTTGATGTGTGAAAAAATCTGGCCTTGTGATGGCGGGCAAGGTCGAGCATATTTTTCGTACCCTGCGAGTTGACCTTAAGCGTCGCGAGGGGAAGCTTGCGATAGTCGATAGGCGAGGCCGGGCAGGCGAGATTTTCAATGAAATCAATTTTTTCCTTGACGGCAAAGGGTTGGCAAATATCGTGTTTTATAAACTGAAAATTAGGGTTGGAGCGTAAGTGCTTGATATTGTCGAGATTGCCGGTTATGAGATTATCAACGCAGATTACCCGCTCGCCCATACCGAGCAGTCTCTCGGCCAAGTGCGAGCCGATGAAGCCGGCGCCACCAGTCAGGAGGTGAGTAGATGGTCGTTTGTCGCCGGGTGTGAGCCGACCTACGTCTAACGCCATACTCCCAACTTTTTTTGTGTAATATCGCAATATATTCGCCCGATAGAAAACCGCTAGAGTGTCGATAATGATGCTGCGGATTGCGTTGTAGCCGATACCACTGGTTGATTTATTGAACTCCATCTCAACCGGCGCTTCGAATATGCGAGTGTAACCTAGCTGGCGACCAACGACCAGCATCTCAAGATCAAAGGCGTATTGCTTAACTAAAAGCCGCGGTAAAACATTTTGAGCGTACTCACGAGTAAAAAACTTGATGCCGGCTTGAGTGTCGGTAACGCGCAAGCCGAAGAGCACTCGAATCATCAGGTAATAGATTTTAGAATATAT
>DATEBX010000002.1:0-6568 GCA_035287145.1 Patescibacteria group bacterium
CCGCCGCCGAAGTTATCAATACTTGGCCCCTCGCCAAACTCAAAGCTTGGCTCCGCCACACTTGACCCCTGTTTTAGATTATTTTGATGTCATAATCAGTCATTAAGTCATTGGGATTTGATTAGAAATTAGAACTTAGAAATTAGTTATTAGCACGACTTACGCCTATATCGTTCGAGGCCAGTGGCCGAGAACTTCTCGACAAGCTCGAAGAATATATCTTTTGTGTAAGTCGTGCTGTTACTATTTATGGTATAATCTATCTCGGAGGATTCCTTTGATATCTGACTCAGGAGTCATTATTCAATTCATCAAAGTTACCAAGCGTTACCAGAACCGAATCACGGCGCTTGACAATGTTAACCTTACCATCCACAAGGGCGAGTTTGTGGTGTTGGTCGGACCTTCGGGCGCTGGCAAGTCAACTCTTATCCGCCTGCTGGTACGCGAAGAAGTGCCGACGGAGGGTAAAATTATGGTGGCGGGACGCGATATCACTCGCGTGCGGGAGAGGGATTTGCCCTACTATCGCCGCAATGTCGGCATTGTCTTTCAGGACTTTAAGTTGTTGCCCAACAAAACCGTTTACGAAAATGTCGCTTACGCGCTGGAGGTGGCTGATGAATCGGATGAGATTATTCGTGACCGGGTGCCGCGCATCTTGCGATTGGTCGGCTTGGCAAACAGAGCGAAGAATTATCCCAATGAAATCTCCGGCGGCGAACAGCAGCGCGCCAGCATAGCCCGCGCCATGGTTCACAATCCCAAACTTCTAATTGCTGATGAGCCGACTGGCAACTTGGATGACCGCAACACAGCGGAAGTGGTTGACCTCCTGCTGCGTATTAATGAAACGGGCACCATCGTTATTCTGGCGACCCATGATTCAGGTATAGTCAATGCTCTTAAGAAAAGAGTCATTACCTTTAACACCGGTAAGGTTGTCAGCGACCAGCCGGCGAAAAAGAGCCACAGCGGGGGAGGCGAATCATGATTGTTCGCTTGAGAAGAGTTGTTATTTTGGGCTTGGTAAATTTCTGGCGCAATAAGTGGATGAGTGTCGCCGCGGTTCTTATTATTATGATGACCCTCATTATGATGGGCACTTTTGTGGTTTTGAGTTTTTTCGCTAATAACGTCTCCAAAGCATTGAAAAACAAAGTTACCGTCCAAGTTGATTTTACCGAGGCGGCGGAGGAAGGTGACATCCAAAATCTCCAGCAGGCGCTCTCTAGCCAAGCCGGCGTGGTGGCGAGTTACATTTCAAAAGAAGACGCCCTGGCCGATTTCAAAAGCCGCGCTGATATTAAACAGAGCACGCGCGATTTAATAGACGCTTCCAATAATCCCCTGCCCCGCGGATTGCGCGTTCGTTCGGTCGAGCTGGATAATCTAAGCAAAGTTGAGACGATTGTCAAACAACCGACCTATCAACCGATTATTTATAATTTCAGCTATGACGACAATAAGCTCCTCATTGAGCGCATTAACAACGGCACGAAATTTATTAAAAAAACCGCTGCTTACCTCACGGTCATTTTCGTGGTAGTGGCGATTTTTGTGACGCTCAACACCATCCAAATGGCGATTTACGCCCGACGCGACGAAATCGAGGTTATGCGTTTGGTTGGCGCCAGCCGCGCCTATGTTAAAATTCCGTTTTATGTCGAGGGCGCGCTTTACGGCGTTGTCGCGGCTCTAATGTCTTTCGTCATAATATATTTCGGCACCAAATATTTTTCCGGACTTAGCCAGAGCTTCTTGCTAAGTTTGGATATGGATATTCTCAAGTCTATCGGGGGACACTTCGGCACTATTATGTTGAGCCAGTTAGTGGCCGGCTTGGCATTGGGTGTGGTTTGTAGTGAAATCAGTATCCGCCGCTACATCCGCGTTTAATGCCACCCTTAACCCCTGTTTGCTGGATTAGAGTGTTTATTCGAGTGTTAATTTCCCGCCGTTGGCGGGACCCTGCCCGGAGGCGGTGGCGTGTTCCTATTCGCGTGTATTCGCGTGAGATATTATGATTGAACTCCTACTCCTGTCGTGTTAGAGTAAGAGCATATGGCAAAATCTTCCATTTCTACTCATGAGGCGGCGCGAGTCGCTTCCCTCGCGAAGCTCGCGCTCGAAAAAGATGATCTTGAGAAATACGCCCGTCAACTCGACGAGATATTGGGTTATGTGGGCAAGGTTAATGGCCTTGTCCAAGATACCCGGAAAGGTGCAAATTCCAAACTTGCTACCCGCGAATTAAAAAATATCTGGCGCGCGGATGCAGTGTGTCCCTCACCGGTATCAATCGAAGATTTATTAGCCGACGTTCCGGAGCTTGAAGGAACTCATATTAAAGTGCCGGCAATATTGGGTGGCGATGATGAGTAAAGGGCTTACTATTAGCATGGCGCGTGATGCATTGCGCAGCGGAAAAACCAGCGCCGTTGAACTTACGAGGGATTACATACGTAATATCAAAAAGAGCGACCTAAATGCCTTCGTTACGGTGGATGAGAAGGGCGCGCTCGCTGGTGCCGCCGCCGCCGACCAAGCCATTAGAAGCTCTCATGCCCAGCCCCTCACCGGTATCCCTCTCGCCATTAAAGACGTTGTCTCAACCAAAGGATTGCGCACGACGGCCTCGTCCAAAATTCTTGATGGTTATATTCCTCCGTTCGACGCCACCGTCGTGGAGAAGCTAAAAGAGCAAAACGCTGTTTTTTTAGGTAAAACCAATCTCGACGAGTTTGCTATGGGCTCATCGACGGAAAACTCCGCTTATGGCCCCACCTTGAATCCCGCAGATAAAGAAAGGGTTCCCGGCGGTTCAAGCGGCGGTTCGGCGGCGGCTGTTGCCGGCGATTTGTGTGTCGCGGCCCTTGGGTCAGATACCGGCGGTTCTATCCGCCAGCCGGCGAGTTTATGCGGCATCTACGGCTTCAAGCCGACGTACGGCCGTGTTTCTAGATATGGCTTGTTGGCTATGGCATCGAGTCTTGACCAAATCGGTCCTCTGACCAAAACAGCTGCTGATGCCAAAATTCTCTATGAAGCAATCACTAGCTATGACAAGCTTGATTCCACCTCGCTTAAAGTCACGCCCGCCAAAGCGCGGCCGCTTGAAGGCTTGAAGGTCGGTTTGCCCAAAGAATTTTTTGAAAGCGACGGTTTGGATGACGGTGTTAGGCGTTCGGTAGAAAAGGGAATAGACGCACTCAAAAAGATGGGTTGTGTTGTCAAAGATATCAGTTTGCCGGCTTCACCTTTCGCGCTGGCGGTATATTATATTATTATGCCGGTTGAAGTGGCCAGCAACCTGTCGCGCTTTGACGGCATCAAGTACGGCAGCTCGGTTGCGGGCCAAGCCAAAACCCTGCAGGATGTTTACATAAAAACTAGGTCGAAGTATTTTGGCGCTGAAGCCAAAAGGCGGATAGTACTGGGCACTTATGTTTCATCGGCCGGCTATTACGATGCCTACTATGGCCAAGCGCAGAAAGCGCGCGAAGCGATAAAGATGGAATTCGAGCGGGTCTTCCGCGAGGTTGATGTCGTTGCCGGACCCACTTCCCCGACACCGGCTTTTAAGTTTGGCGAGAAGGTCAACGACCCGCTCCAGATGTACTTGAGTGATATATATACCGTACCGGTAAACCTGGCTGGCATTCCCTCCATTTCGGTACCCGTTGAGCCGGTTGACGGTTTGCCGGTCGGCATGCAATTATCCGGCCGTTTTGACGATGACGCGACTATTTTAGATTTAGCCGTGGCGTATGAAAATTATGTAGGCGGTAACCGTGGTTAAAACAAAAGAAACGTGGGAGACTAAGTTGGTCTGGGGATTTGCCCGCCTAGTCAAAAAAATATTTGCAAGCGGAAGAGCGAAAAAGAACCGCCAAAATTCAGGGAAGCTTGACCGCGCTTTGGTGGTAGAGCGCTGGCGGGAGATAAATCTTTCCCTCAAACAAACCGGACCGGCTCACTATCAGTCAGCTGTTATCAATGCCGACAAACTACTTGATTATTGCTTAAAAGGGTTTGACGCGCGAGGTGAAACTATGGGTGAGCGCCTGAAAAATAGCCAGAACCTGTTTCACGACCGTGTAAGCTATCAGGCGGCCTGGGACGGTCATAAGCTGCGTAATACTCTGGTTCATGATCACGATACGGAGATTTTATTTTATCAAGCCAGGGGCGCGATTGAGCAGTTCCGTAAAGCCCTGGAAGGGTTGAGAATACTATGAAGACAATTATATTGATGTCATTGCGAGGAGCCCCGACCCACTGGGGTCGGGGACGACGCGGCAAACCGACCGTCCGCGGTCATCCCGACTGGAGCCCCCAATGGGGGGCGGAATGGAGGCCTGCCCGACCAAGTCGTTCGGGCGGGGATCCCTCGACTCGGCAGACCTCGCTCGGGATGACAATTACGTCAGATTGCTTCACCCCACTGGGGCTCGCAATGACACATTTATTAAGAATTGATTAAATATCGATAATGGCTCAATATATTCCAACAATCGGATTAGAAATACACATCCAGCTCAAAACGAAGAGCAAGATGTTTTGTGGTTGCGATAACAATGCCGAAGGCAAAGCGCCTAACTCCGTGGTTTGCCCGATTTGCCTGGGTATGCCCGGCACTCTGCCGGTGGCCAATAAACAAGCGATAGAATGGACGGTCAAACTCGGCAAATATCTTGGCGGCAATATCGAGCCACTAACAAAATTTGACCGCAAACATTATTTTTATCCGGACTTGCCGAAGGGTTATCAGATTTCTCAATACGATCACCCCATCGTGCGCGGCGGGCAAATAAATTTAAGCGGCCGCGCCATCGAGCTCACTCGCATTCACTTGGAAGAAGACGCCGGCAAGTTGGTTCACCCTAAGGGCAAGGATTATTCTTTGGTTGACTTGAACCGCGCCGGCACACCGCTGATGGAAGTTGTCACCGAACCGATGATAAAAAGCCCGGCGGAGGCCAAAGCGTTTTTGCAGCGGCTAAGGTTAGTTGTGCGTTATTTGGACATCACGGATGCCGATATGGAAAAGGGACACTTCCGCTGTGACGCAAACGTCAGCGTCACAGCAATTTCAAATGTCAAATTTCCAATGTCAAAACTTGGCGTACCGGTTGAAATCAAAAACCTTAACTCATTTCTAATGGTGGAAAAGGCGCTGGCGTATGAGATAAAGCGGCAGACGGAGATTCTGGCGCGGGGTGAAAAAGTTAGCAAGGAAACCCGCGGCTGGGATGATGCCAAGGGTGTAACAATCGGCCAAAGGTCGAAAGAATTGGCGCCGGATTACCGCTATTTTCCCGAGCCGGACTTGCCCGCGATGCTGGCGCTCGACAAAGAATTTAACATTACATTGCCGGAAAGTATCGATGACAAAATCGCGCGCGCCAAAAAACTTGGTTTATCCGACAGCGACATCGAAACGATTTTTTCCGACCATAACCTTGTTGACACTTTCGATAGCATTACTAAGCAGAAAACGGACAATAAAGTTGCGCAAAAAGCCGTGAGCTTAGCCATTAACTTCAGCGCCGCTCGGCGGCTATCCGGCGAGCAGTTGGTGGAATTGGCGGAGCTCTCATCGGCCGGCGCGATAGGCCCGCAAAGCATCCGCCCGTTAATCAACGAGGTGCTTGAGAAGGGGGTTAGTATTGAACAAGCTGTGCGGGACGGAGGGTTCGCGCAAGAGTCAGACAGTGATAAAATACGAGAAGTCGCGCGCCTGGTAATAGCCGACCATCAAGCGGCCGTCAATGATTATCGCTCTGGGAAGAAAACAGCGGCGGGATATTTGGTGGGGCAAATAATGAAGGCGTCAAAGGGAAAAGCCAACCCGCAAATGGTCAATAAAATATTAGTCGAAGAATTGAGGTAACCCCATTACCACCGCGTAGGTGGTAATGGGTGGGTTAGGCAGGGTTATTTATAAATGATTAAATAGGGAGTTATTATGCCGGATAGTATCAAAACGAAAGTGCCCAAGAGATTAATCCGCAAAGAGATCGAATACGAATTCTTTAAACAGGTTTCGACCATGGTTACCGCCGCCTTCGGTTTGGTTGCCGCGCTGGCGTGGAACGAAGCCGTTAAGGGATTAATTGACCGCTATGTTTCCGCCGAAGGCGGGCTGCGGTCAAAGTTTTATTATGCGGCTGTGGCGACCATTTTGGCGGTGGCAATTACCTATTATTTAGGCAGAGTCAGCGAAAGATTCGTCGTTAGAGCCAAACGCCCCTAAGGGGCGTGGTGCCCAACCGTTTGATAAAATAAAGGCGAAAACCCTTCCGTAGCATACCACCCTTCGCTCTACGAGCTACGGCGTGGTTACCCTCTCTTACAACTATCACGGCCTACGGCCATGGTTTATGCGGAGGAGGGTAAAAAGAAAACAAAAACCAAAATATTTAAGGAGGCCATATCATGGCAAAAAACATTCGTTATATTGACGATACCGGCGCGGAGCATCCGCTTTCTCGCGCTCGTCGCCCGCGCGGCGGCTTGGTAGTTGCCGCCATTATTTTGAGTTTTATAATGGGAATTTTGGGTG
>DATEBX010000003.1:0-4375 GCA_035287145.1 Patescibacteria group bacterium
CACTATATATTGTGGTTTAATGATTGTATATTAACTATATATAGTATTGCCAAATAGTATTACCTGGCTCTAAAGGAGGGTCTGTGGAGTGTCCCAAGTGCCGCCAAAACTCGACCGCCGTCATTGACTCTCGCGATGTCGAGCACAACTCCGTTCGCCGGCGCCGCGAATGCGAAACTTGCAATTACCGTTTTACCACTTACGAAAAAGCGGAACCGGTGAGGTTTATGGTGGCCAAAAAAGACGGGCGTGTTGAGCCATACCAGCGACAAAAAATGATTCGAGGTATGAGAATCGCCATCGAAAAAAGAGGCATTGGCGATGAGGTCTTGGAGGAAGTTGCCGACCGGATAGAGCAAAAAATCATCGCCCAAAACCTAGAGAATGTGCCTTATACGAAAATTGGCGATTTGGTAGTTAAGGAGCTGCGGTCGCTTGACGAAATCGCTTACTTGAGATTTACATCGGTTTATAAAGAGTTCAAAAGCCGCCACAGTTTCGAGAGAGAGCTGGCGAAGTTAAACAAGAACTAAGGAGGATGAATGCCGCAGTTTGAGCCCACCGGTGCCCGCACCGACTATGAAGAGGATATTTTAGCGGTTCTCGCTAAAAAGGAAAAAGCTTCTTCACCCCGCGCGAGCAAAAGCAAAACCGCCGAGCGTTCGACAAAAGCGCCAAAACCGCGCGCCGGCCTGACCATTAACCGGTTTTTCACCAAAGACATCGACGGTAACCCGCTTGACCACATCACTTACGAGAAAAGGGACGCCAAAATTGTCGGCACCGACGGGGCGGTAATATTTGAAATGAAAGGCGCCGAAGTGCCAGCCGATTGGTCGCAGATGGCATCTGACATTGTGGTAAGCAAATACTTCCGCAAAGCTGGCGTGCCCGAGACCGACGCGCGGGGCGAGGTTATAAAGGACCGTAACGGCAAGACCGTAACCGGACCGGAAAAAAGCATACGCCAAGTCATTGGACGACTGGTTGGCTGCTGGCGAAACTGGGGCGAGAAGTTCAATTACTTCCAAACTCCCGGGGACGCTCAAAACTTCGACGATGAGCTTAAATATATGCTGGTGAAGCAAATCGCCTCACCCAACTCGCCGCAATGGTTCAATACCGGCTTGTATTGGGCTTACGGCATCAAGGGGCCGGCGCAAGGCCACTCTTACATTGACCCTAAAGACGAAAAATTGGTTTATTCCCAAGACGCGTACTCGCACCCTCAACCCCACGCCTGCTTCATCCAGAGCATAATGGATAACTTGGTAGAAAAAGGCGGGATAATGGATTTGGTGGTCAAGGAGGCACGGATTTTTAAATACGGCTCGGGCAGCGGTTCTAATTTTTCCGCCTTGCGCAGTGAGGGTGAGCCATTGTCTGGCGGCGGCAAATCGAGCGGGCTGATGAGCTGGCTAAAAATTTTCGACCGCTCGGCCGGCGCCATCAAGTCCGGCGGCACATCGCGCCGCGCCGCCAAAATGGCCTGCCTCGACATCGACCACCCAGACGTTGAAGAATTCATCACTTGGAAAAAGAATGAAGAAAAAAAAGTCGCGGCGCTCATAGCCGCCGGCTATGACAGTGACTTCAACGGAGAGGCCTACCAAACCGTTTCGGGACAGAACGCCAACAACTCCGTCCGCGTCACGGAAGAATTCTTGGAATCGGTTAAAAAAGGCAAGGACTGGCCCATGCGCTGGCGCACCGACCCGAGCCACATTGCCAAAACCGCTCCCGCCAAAGAACTCTGGGACTTGATAGCCGACGCCGCATGGCATTGCGCTGACCCGGGCGTGCAGTATGACACCACTATTAACCAATGGCACACCTGTCCGGCATCCGGCAGAATCAATGCCTCTAATCCGTGTTCAGAATATATGTTTTTAGACGACACGGCGTGCAACCTTGCCAGTATAAACTTGGTAAAATTCTACGACGACAAAACGGGCAAGTTTGACGTGGGGGGCTTCAGACACGCGGTGCACATCTGGACCATCGTCCTTGAAATTTCCGTTCTGATGGCCCAGTTTATCTCCGAGGAAATGGCCGAGAAGAGTTATGAGTTCCGGCCCTTGGGGTTGGGTTACGCCAACCTGGGTGCTCTGCTTATAAAAAACGGTCTGCCGTACGACTCCGACGAGGGGCGGGCGATGGCCACGGCCATTACCGCCATTATGACCGGTGAGGCCTATGCCTCAAGCGCGCTCCTGGCTAAAAATCTCGGTCCTTTTGCCGGCTTTGCCAAAAATAAAAAGCATATGATGAGAGTCATCCGCAACCACCGCCGCGCCGCTTACGGCGCGCCGGATGCCGAATACGATGGCTTGTCAATCAAGCCGTGGCCTCTAGACCAAAAAATAACTCCTGACTATCTGCTTGACGCAGCCCACCGCGCATGGGATAAAGCTCTCGCGGCAGGCGATGAGTTTGGCTACCGCAACGCTCAAGTAACTCTCATAGCCCCCACTGGCACCATCGGTCTCGCGATGGACTGTGATACCACCGGCGTCGAGCCAGATTTCGCTTTGGTCAAATTCAAAAAACTAGCGGGCGGCGGCTATATGAAGATAATCAACCAGTCGGTGCCCGGCGCCCTAAATAAGCTTGGCTACAATCCCAACCAAACAAGGGAAATTCTTAACTTCGCCCTGGGGCGAGGAACCTTGCGCGGCGCGCCGCATATCAACCACGAGACCCTAACCGCCAAAGGGCTGACCTCGCAGGACCTCGAAAATATCGAGCAGCAACTTCCAGCCGCCTTCGAACTTAAGCATGCCTTCAACCAGTTCAATCTTGGCAAAGAGACTATGGAGCGACTGGGCTTTAAGGCCGACGAATACGGCGCGCCGAGCTTCGATATGCTCTCCGCGCTCGGGTTTAGCGATAAGGAAATCCTTGCCGCCAACCGATATGTTTGCGGCACCATGACGCTCGAAGGAGCCCCGCACATAAAGGAAGAAAATTTGGCGGTTTTCGATTGCGCCAATAAATGCGGTCAAACCGGAACTCGGTTTATTCACTATATGGGGCACTTGAAAATGATGGCGAGTGTTCAGCCCTTCTTAAGCGGCGCGATTTCCAAAACCATAAACCTGACGAACGACGCGACCGTCGAAGAAGTCGCTGAAGCTTATTGGCAGGGCTGGGAGATGGGACTCAAGGCGGTGGCGCTCTACCGAGACGGCTCCAAGCTGTCACAGCCCCTAAGCGGTAAAATCGAGCAGGCGTCCGCCAAAGATACTGCGGCCAATCTTAAAGAAACAGCCCCCGAACCGGTTCCAACCCGCAAACGCCCGCCCAAAGAACGCCAGTCCATAACCCGAAAAGTGACCATCGGCGGCCACAAACTCTATGTGACAGTCGGCCTTTACCCGGACGGCACACCGGCGGAGATTTTCGTCAATATGGCTCAGGAAGGCAGTTTCGCCTCCGGCATGGCCGACGCCTTTGCCAAAATTACCTCCATCGGCTTGCAGTACGGCGTTCCTGTCGAAACAATCATTAAACAGCTTGAGCATATGCGCTTCGACCCGCACGGCTTTACCGGCGACTCCGACATTCCCTTCGCCACCAGCGTCGCCGACTTCATAGCCCAGTGGTTGCGCAAAACCTTTACCGAAAGCGGCGCGCCGGCAAAAATCACTCTGCCCATGGCCGATAGCGCTCCATTGCCCGCGCTCGCCGGCGATGCCGCCGACGACAACATACCCAGTCAGTCCGAGCCGGCAACGTTGCCCTTCACGAACATCGCCAATCAAGCCGCCAGCGCCGCTCTGGGTGATTCCGGCCCGCCTTGCCCCGAGTGCGGTGCGGTGATGATTCCCAACGGCCGCTGCCACAAATGCCCGAACTGCGGCGCGACGAGCGGCTGCAGCTAACCAATCACGCGAATGCGCGCGAATATTTGCGCAAATCAACACTCGTATCCAGCAAACCAAGGTGTCATTGAGAGTAACCTGTAGTAAAACGGAGAGCGACGAAGCAGTCTACCGAATACCAATAAGCCATAAGGCCATACAAGCTATAGAGCTGTAAGGAAAAATATCATACGGCTTTTACAGCTTTACGGCTCTACGGCTAGTAAGGAGTTTGATGAAACTCAAAATTATTATTGATAGGAACGCGTGCCAGTCGATTGCCTCATGCGTGACAACATCGCCTGAAATTTTTGCCCTCGACAGTGACGCGAAGGCTGTGGTAGTAGATACTAAGGGCCAAAAGGAGAATTCGAACAAAGTAGAATACGTGCTTGATACCGACGCCAACATTATTCAAAAAGCCGTTCTGGGCGCCGAGACCTGCCCGTATCTTGCTATCGAGGTCTCGGCGCCCAGAACGGCTTTTTGAATAATGTTGGCGTCGGTATCAA
>DATEBX010000004.1:0-4963 GCA_035287145.1 Patescibacteria group bacterium
GAAACGAAAAGTCCCTTTCCTTCACCAGCCACAATCTTTTCCTTAAACAGCAAACCACGAACTGCCAAAACATGACGTTCTATTTCATCCAGATGCTTTTGTATTTGTTTTTGGTTTTTGTCTTCGGTCATATTGCCTCGCGTGTCCTTTCCAAACTCGGTTCGCTAACGTTCACGGTTTTCGTCCGCTCGCGAACCTCTGCTTCTACCATACTCCTATCTCGCCCGAATTTTAAGCGGGAGAGGTCTTTGACGGCTTTGGCTAGCTGCTCATTGGGCGGTGTTGCGTCCTTCAGGGTCTTCATACTAAACGGTTGAACCGGCGCGTTATCCACCAAAAGTTTTACGTAACAATTGTAAGCGTCGATATTGGTTAAGTCCTTTTCATTAAAAACCGGCGCGAATTCGTGCACCATAAATTCGGCATCGGGCACGCCGACACGGAAGGACAGCACCGTACCAACATTGCCGATAACGGCGTCGCGAATCGCTTCCGGCAACTGGGCAATATATTGGTTGGTAATGCTCAAATTGAGATGGTATTTGCGCGCTTCGGAAAGAATGGACGAGAAGGTGTCTGTGGCGAAATTTTGGAACTCGTCAACGTACAAGTAGAAGTCACGCCGCTGTGCCTCGGGCGTGTCTTGGCGGGATAGTGCGGCCGTAAACATGCGCGCCACCAGTATCATTCCCAATAAATCGGAGTTGACTTCACCGACTTGGCCTTTGGATAAATTTACCAGCAGCACTTTATTCTCATCCATTATCGCCCTTAGGTCGAAGGATGACTTAACTTGTCCCATAATGTTGCGCATCAGGTCGTTGGTCATAAAACGGCCGAATTTGGAGATAAAGTAGTTGTACATCTCCGATTTGTGGAAGTCGGCTGTTTTCGCCAGCTGCTGCTCCCAAAACGCCTTGACGACCGGATCTTTGAGCTCGGAAATCTTGCGGTTGCGAAACTGGTCGTCGACAAATAACCTGGGGATTTCAATAAGCGTTCCGCCCTCGGGCGAGTCCATAAGAGTTAGAGCGGCATTGCGCATCCAGTGCTCAAACTGCGGACCGATAAATCCCTGGGCATTGGGGTCGAATAATTTATAAAATATCTGTACTGTCTCTTGGACTAGGAAATCCTTTTGTTCAGGCGTCTTCCATTCTAAAAGGTTCAAGCCGAAGGGACGGTCGCGGTCGGAAGGGTCGAAGATAATGACATCCTCGGCTCTTTCCTTCGGAATTCGCTTGATAATATTTTCCACCGCCTCGCCGTGGGGATCGAAGAACGCCACTCCCCTACCTTCGCGAATATCCTGCAGTATCATGGACTCGAAAAATGTCGACTTTCCTGTGCCGGTCATACCAATGGCGTACAGATGGCGCCGGCGGTCATCCGGTTTGATGCGCACCGTTGCGGTGGCGCCTCGGTACTCGTGCTCGCCGAGAACCAAGCCCTCGGCCGGCAATTTGATATTGGGTGCCGCTCTTTTGGAGAGAAACCAGCGGATACCCGGAGTATCGACAAGATAATTGGGAAAGTGAAATATCGTCCCGAGCTCTTCAGCATTCAAAAGCATAGTATGGCGCCGCGTGAAGTGGCGCATAATATAATATGGCAAAACCTTTCTGATATGGCGCGGGAAGATAAGGCGGAAACCGTTGCGGTCGGGCGAGCCGAATTGGGCAAAGGATGCAAAAATGTTACGCACGTCGTCTTTGGCCTCCTGCTGGCTGTCGGTTGTCGCGACTATCCTTAGCTGACAATCAAAACCGACTTTGGCGCCTTTTTGTTGGATAAGTTTTATTTGTTCCTCTTGCATGGGCGAAGGTGCCGGTGTTTCTTGTGACGTGGGCGCGGGTTTCGCTAGATTGGTTGCTTGGTGAAAACCGCGCACTAAAACATTGCGCGCGCCAGAAACGCTTTTGCCCGCTCGGAGCTGGTCAAGAGCATGACTAATAGCTGCGCGCCAGCCGCCCTTATGGGGTCGGACCAAGAGTTGTATGCCGCCGCGAGTATTGGGTCCCAGCTTTGACAGACCGTTTGTGAGGCTACTCAAGGGGTCGGTTTCAAGCTCTTGATATGTTTTTAGGGGGTATATATATTGCCTGACCAAATCCACCGTTCCAATAACGGATTCTTTGCCTTTTTCGAAAAGCCGAAAATCGTTACTCGGTTCAATCTGGGCGTGAGGGTAATAGCTTAAAATTTGTTTTTCAACGGCTTCGCGGAAATTCTTGGGGACACCGACAAAAAAGTATATTTGCCCCTCGCGAGCAATAATCTCAAATGAAAATACCGGCTGGCCATACCACCATGATTCGAGACGTGAATCAAAAAAAGTGGAAAAGGCGCTGAAGAGCTGTTCAGCCGCCGCCGCGTAATCCCTGAAGGCCTTGAAGGGTTCGTCTTCCTTCTTGCCCGAATCTTTGGTTACCCTGACTTCAAGAAGGACGAGGTTTGAAATACGGCGCGTTAATATGCGTCGGCGCTTCATAATATCAATTATCAGCAATCCGACTGCTAAAAAAGCAACGGTTACCAATATATACATAAGCCATACGCCCAGTCCGACACCTTCACCGGTTGCCAGATCAAGCTCGTTCATAACTCATTGCTCCTTTTGTATTTGTTTTTCACTAACCAAACACTGGCGCGTTAACCTGTCGCGCCCCTTTTCCGAACTAAGTTACATTATACCACGACAGCAGCCATCACTCGAATACACGCGAATCAGGCAAACCGGGGTGTCATTGCGAGAGATCTGTGACGAAGCAATCTCCCGATTCGCCCAGATTGCCACGCTCACCTCGTTCGCTCGCAATGACAAGAGTTCCGATAATATGTATATTTCTCCTATCTAATGCTCTCCCTTATCCTATTCATCAGGCGGTAAATAAACCAGAGATTATGGAGAGTTGTCAGCCGCAAGCCGAGAACTTCGTTTTCGCTCAAAAGATGGCGGAGATAGCTACGGCTGAAGCCGGCCGAACAGGTCGGGCAACCGCAACTCTTATCAATGGGGTTCAAATCTTCTCTGTAACGCGAGAGCATAAGATTTATATTGCCATAGGCAAATATTTTTCCGTCGGGCAGTGCGGCTTTTTTATTAACTTTAATGCCACTGCTTGCGCCCGCCCAAACGACGCCGTGGCGAGCCAAACGTGTCGGTAGGACACAATCAAACATATCGCAGCCGCGCTTAACAGCTTCGATAATATCAGCCGGCTCCCCCACTCCCATCAAATATCTGGGTTTTGACGCATCAAGATGCGGCACGGACCACTCAACCGCCAGCCAAATTTTCGCTCTCGACTCCCCTACCGCCACCCCGCCAATGGCATTGCACGGCAGGTCACAGCCGTTAACGAACTTAGCCGACTGCTCACGTAGCGCTTTATATGTTGCTCCCTGGACTATGCCTATAAGCGCCTGCTTCTCGCGGTTCGTCCAAGCTTTGATAGATTCCTTCAGCCACACATGAGTGCGGCGAACGGCACGAACAACATCAATCCTCGGCGCGTTACCCGGCGGACATTCATCGAATGCCATAATCATATCGGCGCCTAAATCTTGTTGAATCCTGATAGAACGAGCCGCGTCCAAAAAATGCTTTTGCCCATCGAGGTGCGAGTAAAAAGTTACGCCATTGTCGGTAATTCTAGCAGGTTTCATGTCTCCTTTGATACGACCGGATTCTGCCAATCGCTCGCCAAGAGAGAATACCTGATAGCCGCCGCTGTCGGTCAATATCGGCCCGTCCCACCTCATAAAGCCGTGAAGCCCTCCGTGAGACATAACGACCTTCTCGCCCGGACGCAACATAAGATGATATGTATTGCCCAGCACAACCGACGCCCCAAGCTTTTTTAGCTCCCATGGCGCTACCGATTTTACCGCTCCGACAGTCCCCACCGCCATAAAAGCCGGTGTCTCAAATCGCCCATGGGGCGTATCTATTACCGCAGCCCGCGCCAGTCCATTAGTTTTATTTATTTTATAATTCAACATTGTAGAAATATAGAATTAAGAATTATGAATATGGGAATTATGGACGAACTATGTTATCCTCCTTAATTCATAATTCATGAATCTTTATTCTAAAATGCCCCCGAGTCGGGGGCATTTTTTACTTCATCTCTACGGTCGCGCCGGCCGCTTCAAGTTTCTTTTTCGCTTCTTCGGCTTGGTCTTTGGGGGCATCTTTCAGAATCTCTTTGGGAGGAGCATCGGCAATATCCTTAGCTTCTTTCAGGCCAAGATTTTGGTTGATTTCGCGCAGGGCTTTAATGACATTGATTTTTTGCTCCCCGCTAGCGGCAAGTATGACGGTAAAGTTAGTTTTTTCCTCCACCGCTTCCGCAGCGCCCCCCGCCGCTCCGACACCGCCGGCTACCATCATAGGCGCGCTGGCTGAAACGCCGAAACGGTCTTCCAGGACTTTGACCAACTCGGCCAAATCCGCCACTGACAAACCCTCAATCTCTTTTATGAGATCGGCAAATTTACCGCTGGGCTCGGCTTTGGTCTCGGCGGGTACTGCCTCCGCTTTAACTTCCTTCCCGACGCTTTCAGGTCGGGACTCCGCACCCCCAACTTCCTGTTGGGGCGTCGGAGCTTTCTTTTCTTCGTCTGACATATTATCTCCTATGTTATATGTTGGTTTATAAAGTTCTTAAAGTTTGTAAAGCGAAACATCTGACCTTACGAACCTTATAAACTTTATAAACCTTATGAACACTTCCCTTCCGAATACTGTTTCAAAACACTCACTAATCCGCGCAGATTGCCAACTATCACTTGGACAAAACCGCTAATCGGCGCGTTCATGCTGCCCACCACTCTTGCCAGTAATTCTTCACGGCCGGGCAGAGTTGACAGCAGCTTAACTTTACTCGCATCAACAAACTTACTATCGATAATACCGCCTAAAATCTCCGCGTTTTCATGTTCATCGGCAAACTTTTGG
>DATEBX010000005.1:0-3354 GCA_035287145.1 Patescibacteria group bacterium
TTTGGTGGACCCGAGGGGAGTTGAACCCCTGTCCGAAAAGCAACAAAGGTGCAGTCGACGAGCGTAAGGGTGCTTTCGTTGTATCTTAGCCAGAATACTAAAGCTACCTCATCCGGCCGAGCCCGAATTATGACGTCCCTCGCACTCTCTCGGGCGAAAAGTGTGGGAACGGCTCACGCGTTTAGGCGAGAGCTGGCGCAAAGTTGAAGCCCGCGAAAGCGGTTTTCACTTTACTGACTAAGTTTTTGGCACTTAGTGTTTGTCACGCTAGTTTAGCGAGATAGGCGTGACCTGCTCGGCTCGCAGCATACTTTGTCAAATCTTCCCGTCGAAGCCAATACGGGCCCATTAACCTGTAGCTTACTATAAGAAATCGCCTTTGTCAACTTGTGTGCACTAAATTCCTGAATTCCTTAGGTCAATAACTGAACAAACACCGCGGTTGACCAGAGTGGACGGGCTTGCTATCATAAAGGCGACTCTCGAACGGCTGGGAGCATCTTGCGCTAAGGGAGAGTTGGGCCGTGATAGTCGACATCATGAACAGAACTCGCGAGGTAAGATGTTTGGTATGCGACACCATCCGCACGGTTCCATTGCGAAGCTACGAACAGACCCTCGACTGTCCCAGTCCCTCCTGCCCCGCGAGAATTCGGGTTGCGCCCATTTCACCGACAGTGATGTCCGACGCGCTGACGGCATCGAGATTGACGGAAGACGGTTACCCCCTCCTCGACCTGCCTTAGACCGCGAACCGGCGGTCATCCTCTCACAGAACCGCCCCTCGGGGCGGTTCCTTCTTTCAACTTATTTTATGAACCAGTTTGGGTTTGGCGGGACGCGGGACGCGCTGGCGCAAGAGCGCGAAAAATACCACACTTGCGGCCAATAGAACTATGCTGACTATTTGCGCGAGCGATAAGCCGGCAATCATTGTGCGATCGCTGTAACGGAAAAACTCGACGATAAAACGCGCGACGGAATAAAGTCCCAAAAAAGCAAAAAAGACAAAACCGGCTCTGGGCTGCCGACGTGCCAGCTGAAGCAGAACTATCAAAACAACCATGTCGAGAATTGACTCGTAAAGAAAAGCCGGGTGAAAAAATTCGCTTGAGGCGAGCGCCGGCGGGCGAAGGTCGGGAGAGACATACATTTTCCAGGGTACGTCAGCCGGCCGGCCGATAAGCTCCTGGTTGAAGAAGTTGCCGAAACGTCCCATAATCAGCCCAAACGCGATGGCCGGCGAGATGATGTCCAGTACCGCTAAAAGATCTAGTTTTAACCTTTTAGCGTAAAACCATGTCCATAACACGCCAGCGGCAATCGCGCCATGAATTGACAAGCCACCGTACCAGAGGGCCAGGATTTCCCGCCCATGTTCACCATAGTAGCTAAGGTTTTGAAAGATAAAGCCAAGACGCGCGCCCAGAAGAGAACAGAGAACTAAAAGTAAAACATAAGTGGAGAATTTGTTTTCGTCAATTTTTTGCCGTTCGAGCGCCGGCCGCACAATTAGTTCATAACCAATCAAGATTGCCAGCGCGATGATAAGTCCATACCAGTAAACCGCCACTCCTCCGAGCGCGAAGGCGACGCCGCTAACAGCTATGTCCCCGCTAAACCGCGGCGCCAGATACCGCCAAAGTAATAGAACGCCCAGAAGAATCAGAACACCGCTTATTGTCCGGCGCGATAAGGCCGCTTGCCTTGAGTTTAATTTAGCCATAACTTCCCCCATATCTTTTGTTATTTCTAATATACCACAGCTTGTCGATCTCCACGAGACCAACAATACTCAAGCTGATTAGTATCAGACCAAAGAATTGGCTTACCGACAAACTTTCTAGCCCCAGAAAATTGCTAAGCGGAGGCCAATAGACAGATAAAACAGTTAGCGCCAAAGCTAATGCCGCCGAAAGAACCAGCCAGCCGTTGCGCCACGGGGCCTGAAAAGCGCTTTTTGTCAGTGATTTGGCATTGAAAAGATTAAAAATCTGCACCAGAGCCAGCGTGATAAAGGCCAAGGTCGAGGCTTGATTTTGGCTAAATTTATCCAAGCTCCAAAGGTACACGGCGACCACAACAGCGGTTTGCCAGACGGCGGCGATGACAACTCGCCAAGCGAGCCACCCGGGAATCAGCGCGCGGCTGTGCCGTTCCGTCAAACTATGCCGGCTTCCTTCAAAAGCCAATGCCTGGCAGGCCAGAGTATCGACAATCAGGTTTATCCACAGAATTTGCGTCGGCGAAAAAGGCACCGGATAATCGAGAACGAGCGTGGCTAAAATAATGAGCAATTCTGCAAGGTTGGTGGCTATTAAAAAGAAAATAACTTTGCGAAAACTGGACCACACCAACCGCCCTTCCTTGAGGGCGGATACGAGAGTGGCAAAATTGTTATCGACCAATACTAAATCGGCGGTTTCTTTGGCAACATCGGTGCCCTGACCACTTAGAGCGATGCCGATATCCGCGACCTTGAGCGCCGCTGCATCGTTGACACCGTCGCCCGTTACCGCCGTGCGATACCCCAATTTCTGATAATGCTGAACCAACAGTAGCTTATCCTCCGGCGTCATGCGCGCGAAAACATCAAAACTTTTGAGATGGTCACTATCGGGGCCGGCGGCGTTTGGGCGCAGATAGTCAGCCAGTTTTTCACCGGTCAAAACCCGGCTGTCATGGTCGGCAATACCTACCTCGCGAGCAATGGCAAAAGCGGTCGATGGCATATCACCGGTAACCATTTTTATCAATATGCCGGCCTGCCGCAAAGATTCCACCGTTGACCGAGTATCTTCTCTCGGCGCGTCGTCAATACCAATTAGTCCTATAATCGTTAAGTCAAGCAGCTCGCTTTCTTTTATCTTTTCAAGCCCCATTGGCACTCTACGGCGGGCGATGGCCAATACTCTTTTACCTCGGCTCGCGAGCTGGTGGCAAATACTGTTGTAGCTATCAACCCGCGCTTGGGTCAGCGCCACTTCTTTGCCATGGCGGGCAATTTTATCCGACCTCTTAATGAGTTCCTCCGGCGCGCCCTTGACGAAGATGAACGAATGGCGGGCGTTACGAGCAAGAGCCGCACCCAACCGACGTCGGCTGGCAAAGGGCATTTCATCCACACAGCGCCACGATTTAAAGTTCTTGTCCAATCCGAGCTCGCTTGAGAGGAGGTGGAACGCAACATCGATAGCATCACCTGACCCGCGAGAGCCCTTTAAGCCATGTATGATTCGGGCATGTCCCGCAAGCGCTCCGGCGAGAACCAAATCGGCCGCCTGTTCCCGCGGCAGGCCGATTCTTTTTAGGTTTATACTCGTCAAGTTGCGCGGCAGGCGAAAATGGCGGCCG
>DATEBX010000006.1:0-5634 GCA_035287145.1 Patescibacteria group bacterium
AGTCGAGAAAACCGAAGCCGGAATAATGGTGAAAGTCGGCTCCATCCCTCACCCTATGGAGAAAGAACACTACATTGAATGGATAGAAATAATCGCCGATGGAGCAGTTTATAGAAAGTTTTTAAAGCCCGGTGACAAACCGGAAGCCGAGTTCTGCATTGAAGCGGAGAAGGTTGAGGCAAGAGAGTACTGCAACATCCACGGCCTGTGGAAATCATAAAATATGAAACCGAAAAAAGACAACCAGCCGCCGAAGGACGATTACGGCACCTATGAAAAGTCCAAGAAGGTAAATCCCGAAATTGACCCCGACGCGACCAAAAACGAAGGCATCAGCGAACAAGACGACAAGCAGTGGCGCTCCAAACAAGAAAAGAAATGATGCTCTTGCTATTAACTGGCCTATGCTGGTACTTTATGGTTGAGTATCAAGGAGATACCGCGCCTTGACAATCAGGCCTAAGGAGGAACGGCGATGAGATGTGAGATTACCCTGTTTGAACCTATTGGTGGAGACCGGTCGCGAACCGATGTTGTTGTTCGACTCATCGATGTCATATATAGGTACTATGGCCTTGATGGCGTTATGAGTCTTCATAACCTTCCAGACTGGGCCGGCCAAGACTTTTCCGACCTCCTCGCCGCGGCCGGCTTCGAGATAGATGGGGTTGTTCGTGGACAGATTCGCCAAGCTGACATTGTGGTGAATGACCTCTGCCCCTTCAAGGCGGTCAAAGCGGGGCGTGGCGATGTTTTCGCCACCGGCTGGTTGAATGCTATGGTCCGGCTAGTAGCACCCGCTTGTGCCGGTAATCCAATGAGCAATACTGCTCACCAGAAACTCACCGAGCAGGTCCGAGAGGAAATCGCCCGCAGCCGACCGCTTGAACCGATTCTGCTGACCCAAGAGGGTGACGAGCTTGTCGAGAACCCCCCCCTCCCACAGAACGGCAATTATCTCGTTGGCCATACACGAGACGAAACCGAACTCCTACTACCCAAGAATAGCGAATCTCTCCTCGTCGGAGTCCACCGCTACTGCGAAGGTCGCATCTACCGCCACCGTGCCACAAGGTTGCTAGATGCTCTCGTTTGTTGCAAGTGCCACCTTCGCGTTCCCATGCTCACTGACACCTACTCTTTCGACGATCTGCGCGATGGTGCGCCAGTAGCTCAGAAAACGCAAAGGTTCTTGCATCGACTTGCTCTATCAAGCCATCTCTAGACATACTGCTCCCCAAGCGGGCAAGAGTTCTTATCTTGCCCGCTTCCTCGTTTGCGCCGTATCACAACCAATCGAACCCAATACCTTATTCGCATTTGCACATTTGCAAATACTTCAATACTTCGCAGTATTGAAGTATTGTTTGAAAAGATGTTCTGGGGTTTGCGGAGAATATTTACTATTTTACTATTACCTAATGTCTGGTAGATTGAATTTGAAGCAAGAATCAGCTACTTGAAAAGAGGTGAGGAAGGTGGAAGGGTCGGCAGTTTCCAGCCGGATATTGTTGCCCCCGCAGCTATCGTACGATGCTCCAAGCGATCTGCATGACGATGAGACAAAGCGCGGGCTCTGGTTCTATAAAGACCCACTGGCATCTCACGAGGTAGAGCACCGATGCATCGACGCCCTCATGCTCGGAGGAATCGGTGTTTCTCGGTGCCCTAGAGACGGACAGTGGGCGGCCTTTGCCCTCGCCGGCGCAGTCGTGGCATCACAAACCGGAACATACATGGTCCCCCGGATGTTTCACGAATGGATACTCGAAGTCGAGTGCCACACCTGGGAAGCGTTGTGGCGGGCGTTCGAAGACGGCGAGGGTGACCTTGACCGTGAATTCGTCGCCATCGTGTTACGGCAATTCTTCCCCCGCTACCACACCGGCGGTCCCTACGATCGCTCCTTCTTCAAAAGCCGTTTTGTCACCTTCTGGGAGATGTTTCCTCCGACATCAAACTGGCTCTGCCCAACGTGTGAGCTTGACACCGCTTGGCTCAATATCCATCGTAAAGATCACGCCGAGTTGTCGGAGGGCGTCCGGGACTCTGTCGGAAAGGTGATACCTCATATTCCCCCGATGCTCGAAATCACCATCCGTCGCAACGACCGTACCTACCAGTGAATGTACACCCCGCCACGTCTTCGGACCTCTGGCGGGTTTTCCATATATAATTAAAAAACAATAAATGTTGTTATGATATAACCTACACAGTTGTCATCCCCGGGCTTGACCCGGGATCCAGAAAAACATGGATTCCCGATGTCGGATTTCATCCGACTCGAGAATGACAATGGTTAGCGTGTGGGGCGTGTTGCGGGTAGCTTTTAAACCTGTTTTTAGGTAAAATATGGTTGCTATGAAAGTCAAAATTGCGGTTATACAATTTGAGATTAGGAATGTCACGCTAAGTTTTAACCTCGAGCGGATAAAAATCATATGTCTATAAAATTATCTACCAGACAATTCTGGGGGTTGGTGCTGGTTTTTGGCACGTTATTTATCCTCCAGCCCAATAACGCCCTTAGCAGTTCGGAGCAGAATGGTACTCCTTGGCCGGTTTTTGGGCATGATTCACGTCACACGAACGTAAGCCCTTATGAAGTTGGAAAAAAACAAAAGGATGTGCTCTGGAGCTACAAAACCGGCGCTGGAATAGAATCATCACCCGCTATCGGAGCGGATGGAACAATTTACGTCGGTTCGCACGACGGCTCTTTTTACTCGTTTAATACCGATGGATCGGTTAAGTGGAAAGTCAAGCTTACCGAACCCTCATTTGACCCCAGATGGAACACGTCGAAAGCAATAATGGCCAGCCCCGCTATCGCCAAGGATGGGACTATTTATATCAACTCCGCGTCCAACTTCCTACACGCGCTTAAACCCGACGGCAGCGAAAAATGGCGCTTTCCGATAAAATGGCATAACGACTTTTGGAACGGACCAAACATAGGTACCGACGGAACAATTTATATCGGTACGGCCAGATCTGACGGAGCGAGTGATAATTCCGGATTGTACGCCATCAATCCCGACGGAACCGAAAAGTGGTTTGTGAAGGAGCCTTCGGGAGTGACCATTGTGCCAAGTATCGCCGATGATGGCGCGATTATCTCCGGAGCCGCCAACCCAGAAGATAATAAAGGAAGAATAATCGCCCTAACCCCTGATGGGAAGAAAAAATGGGAATTCGTGCTAGAGGAGTGGCTCGAGGGTCCGGCGGCGGTTGGTCCTGGCGGCATAATATATTCAGGTTCTAAGGAAGGTGATTTTCTGGCCCTAGGACCCGATGGTAAGGAAAAATGGCGCTTTAAGACGGGGGGCGGCATTAGCGCAATGCCCACAATCGGCAATGACGGTAATATTTATATAGGTTCCTGGGACGGGAATTTTTATGCCTTGGAGCAAAAAACCGGCAAAGAAAAATGGCGCTTTGATGTAAAAGTTGGTAAAGATCCAAAGCTTTTTGAGGGATATCCGGGCAAGGAAACAATCGTGACGTCCGCGGCGCTCTCAAAAGATGGAGTATTGATCTTCGCCGATGTTTTTGATACGGTATATGCTCTCGACACAAGCGGTAAAGAGCTTTGGCGATGGAAAAATGTTAGTGGCGCCGGCATTGCATCGTCACCCGCTGTAGCAAAAGACGGTACCATCTATTTTGGAGATGAGGGCGGAACTTTCTACGCTCTTAGTGAAAGCAAAAACGCCAAGTCTCAAACCGACGAATCAGATAAGCGGAGTAAAAGCGATAAATCTCTAGCTGCGATAATTATGAGCGTAGTCGCGTTTGCTTCAGTGCTCGTTTCGACTGGAACTATCATAGCTCTCTATCGGAGAAAACATGGCGGAGAGATAAGGGCCATTAGCAATAAAGCCCTAATTGCTATTCTTTGCATCGCGCTAACTACGATAGCGGCTCTCGGGATATTATCGTTCTTTCACCGATCTATAGGCGACTCGGGGCGAAATGATGCAAAATCGCAAACGGCCAAAGTAGCGGATACAAACCAGACGCGACAGACAGGGACAGCCATAGACGACGATTCGGATTTTATCAATAACGCGACGCAAATTCCCGGTACGGTTGACGTGAGGGTTCGCGAATTCGGTGAAATGGGAAGGTCGTGCGCGGGTAAAGGATGCGGCTCCCTAAAAGACACATGTGTCAAATGGAATAAAACCAAAAACAAGTGTTATGAGATGGCAAAAACATCGCCGGCGACCTCTGACAAATATAAAATTTACTGCAATATGGTAGTCGTAAACCAAGACAGTGAGAAAGCGGCCAATATTTTGCTTAACTTAAATTACACCACCGCTGATGGGATAAAACATTTAGTTAAAAATGAGTCGCTAAGCTTAAAATCGCAAACAGGCAACTCACTCGGATGGACATACGATGTCGCGGCAGACAAAATCGGTACCTGCGGTTATAGCGATATTTCGGTTGTCGAATCAAATAATTAATATCTTTGAATTCATAATCAATAAATATGAAAGTCAAAATTGCGGTTATACAATTTGAGGTCAAAGAAGTCACGCCGAAAGTTAATCTCGAGCGGGCGAAAAAATTTGTTAAAGACGCGTCGAAAGCCGGCGCCAATATTATTGTATTTCCGGAGAATTTTATCACCTCCGCCGCCACCAACGATGACCAGGCGGCCGACGACAAAAACGAATACCGCAAATACTTTCAGTCGCTCGCCAAAAAATATCGCGTCGACATTGTCCCGGGTGCCATTATTGAAAAATATCAAGGCGCGCTCTATCTCGTCAGCTATTACATTGACTCAACCGGCGTGGTTTTGGCGCATTATAGAAAAATTAATCTTTGGCACACGGAGCGAGAGACCTTTACTCCGGGCAAGGATATTGCTGTTTTTAATACTAAGTATGGCAAGGTTGGGCTGGTAATTTGCTGGGATTTGGTTTATCCGGAACTCTTTCGAACTATGGTTAAAAGGGGCGTGGAAATCATCATTTGCCCGAGCGCCGGCGGCTACGAGGACTCCGGCAAAATCGGCAATCAATACGATACCAATTCAGAAATAAAAATGGTTGACGCTCTCTGCGAGGCACGAGCTTTCGAGAATGAGATAATATTGGTTTATTGTAATGCCGGCGGTAGGATGCACTTAGCCAAACCTTCCGGCAAATTCATCGACACGCTTATAGGCCACTCGCAAATTACAGTTCCGTTCAAGGGAGCTATCAAAAAATTAGCCCACAACCGCGAAGAAATGTTTATGGAGGTTGTTGACACTGACATCCTGAAAGATGCCGAGAGCGTCTATAAAATCCGCGCCGACCTAAGCAGCGGTAAGTTCTAATACAATTATGGGACTTGCGTATTTGTCATTGCGAGCCCCGACCCCAAAGGGGTCGTGGGCGAAGCAATCTGGACCTTCCGCTGACGAGATTGCCGCGCTCCCTCAAAGGTCGCTCGCAATGACACGGGGTTTGGGTACATAAACCGCAACAATTAAGAACTATTTACTTTCTAGCGGCCGAAATGGCGGATAAAGGACTCTGTTTCTTCAACAATTGTCCGCATCATACGGACGGTTTCGACAGGGTAGAGTCCCATAGCCGTTTCTTCGGAAAGCATCACGGCATCCGCTCCGTC
>DATEBX010000007.1:0-4127 GCA_035287145.1 Patescibacteria group bacterium
CTAAAGGTTTCCATGGGCTCTCCCGTTAATTGTTAACTGCTTATGGTTAACTGTTCGGTCCTACGGACCGTTCGACTTGCATGTGTTAGGCACACCGCCAGCGTTCATCCTGAGCCAGGATCAAACTCTCAAAGTTTTGAGTGCCCAATCCAAAACAGACAAAACTCAACCGAAGCCCTAAAATGGGCTCAGACTGAGCCAGCCTGCCCCGTGAATTACGCTTCGTTCAGATACGGACGGAGTCCGAATTGAACAGAAAGTAATTTTTCGGGGGATCAAACTCTCAAAATTTTTGGGTGTTCCGATTTGCATCGGAACTAGCTCAATTTGTTGTACAGAGATTGAACTTTCCCGACCTATCAGACAGTGTCGGGATAACTCTGTATTCTTGCAACCGCGTAAAAATCGAACATAGTGAGGTTTTTACTGGTTAGTCCCGTGCTTACGTTCCGTTTTGATACGAACACCCGCCTAAACTCGTAAGGAGAGGCTGGTAGTTCGAATAAAACAGGAAGTAATCTTACGGGGCAACCACGTATCTCACTCTTTTATTTCACGCAGTTAACTCGCATAGCGCCAAATTGTTAAAGATCGAGTCACAAATCCAGAATTCACAACCGTCGGTTATGACCTCTGGTTTGGAATAACCCATGTTGAAGGACATAGGATATTGGTTCTAGGAACTACTGGATGCCTCATCCTCCTGCGTTCTTACTGTTCAGGGGATTATACATCCTCTACGAACAGTGCGAACTACGGAAGATTGTTTTTGATTTGTTGGCTGAGCAAAAACAAAAACTTCCAGATGGAAGTTAATAACTACCAACTGAAATATCTCTTGAGATAAATTTTAAATCAACCCGATATACACATCATCATTAAACACTAACACTGTATTACTGTCAAGCAGTTGCCAGCGAATGATAAATATGGGGCAAATAGGGTATAATGTAATTAAATCCAAAGGAGGGTGGTATTGAGTGTTGACACCGTAGCGAGAGCGCAAGGAATACCAAATTTTTTCACTTGGTGGTTTGTTGAGCACCCCAAGTATCTTTGGAGTGCCACGAAGGCATTGACTAGAAAAACCCTGGTCTTTTTCTCGGTTCCCGTTCTTATTGGCACGCTCTTCGCGCCCTGGAAGCGCGACCTGCAAAGAACTTCCAACCTGCCGCTTGACTTGGCAGTAAAGGGAGCAATGGATAATATCATTAGTCGCTTGGTTGGTTTTGTGGTCAGGAGTGTAACTATTATCATTGCTCTTGGAGCAGTCGCGGGTTGTTTTATGGGCGGTGTGGCGACAATGCTTTTTTGGACCGGTTTGCCGGCGGTTGCCATTCTGGCCGCTTGGCTGGGGGTGGCGCTATGACACCCAATTTCGATTTGAACAGCGCCGTTTCGGTCGAGCTGTACCGCAAAAAAAGTTTAATCGACTCCTACTGGTGGGGTACGGCTAACCGTTTCATATATCTGGCATTGGTCGCCTGGCTTACCTGCCTGGCCTTTCCCAATATCAGCCATACACTACTAGTCGCATTAAGTTTTATTGTTTCCGTCGGCCTTCTCTGGCTTTGGTTCGGTCGCTACTGGCGTTTTTTGAGTCAAACACGGCCCACGGTCGGACAAAACCTTGCCGACCTGCTTGATTTTGATTCGATTGAGTACCTTCTCGCGGCGCAGAAACTTGCTCAAGACAAAGGGATTCCCGTCGACGCCGGCGTCCTTTGGCTGGCGCTCAACAACTCAAAAGCCGGCCGCTACTTTCTTATCCGCGCCGACCTGGCATCGATAGAGAGTTACAGCGCTAAGCTCTCCGACTACTGGCAAAAAACCAAAGAAAATACCGCTCCTTGGCCGCCCGAGCTCATAAGCATCCTTGACCAAAATAAGAATACAGGCCGAGCATTTAACTTCGCGCAATTGCTAGGTGGCTTGGCCGCCAACTTCAAACTTTGGCAAGAAATATTAGCTTTGAAAAAACTCGACACCAAAGACGCGCAGTCCATATTGCGCTGGTATGAGAAGTTCCGCCAGCTAAGCCACAAAACTCCCGCTTGGCAAACCGATACGGTTGAAGGCGGCATTGGGCGCGACTGGGCTTACGGCTATACTCCGACACTCTTAAATTACGGGCGTGATTTAACTATCGCATCGGCGAATTTGAAAAATCTTGAAATTCACGGCCACACCAACGATGTACTGCGTCTTGAGCAGGTGCTTACGAAATCGAGTGACAGCAACGCGCTTCTGGTCGGCGACCATGGGGTAGGCAAGAAAACTATCGTTTACGCGCTAAGCCAAAAAATAGCTCACGGCCGCGTAGCGGCCGCGCTTTGGCACAAACATATTTGGGAAATTGATACCGGGCATATTCTAGCGGCCGCCGGGGCTAAGGGCGAAGTTGAAGCGCGGCTCAAAGCAATTTTCGATGAAGCGGTAAGCGCCGGAGATATAATTCTTTTCATTGATGACATCCAAACACTGCTAAGCCGCCGTGAAAAAACCGGCGCCGTCAACGCGACGGAAATCATAATGCCTTACCTCCGCCGCTCCGATGTACAAATTATCGGTACCACCACTGTTGAGCAATTCCATAGTGACATTGAAGCCAACGCCGGACTTGCTCAATCATTTGAGAAAATTGACGTTATCGAACCGCCCAAGAATGAGGTGATATTTGTGCTCGAAGATATCATCCCTTATTTTGAGGCGCGTCATAACACTATCTTTACTTACCCCGCCGTCAAAGAGGCGGTTAATGTTTCCGACCGCTACATCCACGACAAACCGTTTCCTCAAAAAGCTATTGAGCTTATAGACAACGTCGCGACCAATGCCGCAAGCGATAAAATAAAAATCGTTACGCCGGAAATTATCGACAAGGTCGTTTCCATCAAAACCGAAGTTCCCGTCGGCGAGGCATCCAAAACGGAAAAGGAAAGATTACTCAATCTCGACGAGATATTACACCGACGCGTCGTCGGCCAGAATGAAGCGGTCAGCGCCGTGGCGTCCGCCCTGAAGCGCGCCCGCAGCGGCCTGAACCGCGAGCACAAGCCCATCGGCACTTTCCTATTTGTGGGACCTACCGGTGTTGGAAAAACAGAAACCGCCAAGGCCTTAGCCGAGGCATACTTTGGCGCTGATGATAAAATGATTCGGCTTGATATGAGTGAATACCAAACGTCAGACGCGGTCTCGAAACTCATTGGCGCGTCGCCGCAAGCGGGCGAAGCAGGCGGGCAAGGCGAGCTGACGAAGGCGGTGAAAGACAATCCTTTTACTGTCGTGCTTTTGGATGAAATTGAAAAAGCCAATCCGTCGATATTGAATTTATTTTTGCAAGTGCTTGACGACGGCCGCCTGACTGACGGAACGGGGCGCACCGTTGACTTCTCAAATACTATTATCATCGCGACATCCAATGCCGGCGCCGAGATTATTCGCCAGGCCATCAAAAAAAATACTCCCTACGAAGAACTTAAGAAAACTTTGCTGGAATTCCTGCAAAGCAGGAATATTTTCAAGCCGGAGTTTCTTAACCGCTTTGACGCGGTCATTGCCTACCGCTCGCTGACACTCGATGAACTATTAAAAATCGTGGACATTATGACGGCGAAGGTAAACGGGAGCTTAAAATCAAAAAATATTTCCATCACCCTGACCATGCCCGCCAAGCAAAAGTTGGTGCAGCTAGGTTACGACCCGGTCTATGGCGCCCGTCCGCTTTGGCGCGTCATCCAATCGAAAATCGAGGACCCGCTCGCCGACCGACTCCTGCGCGACGGAATCAAACCGGGCACCACGATTACTGTGGACGAAAAAGATATTGATTAAATCAAAATTGAATAGTTCGTAAGGTTCGTAAAGTTTTTAAAGTCGAGTATTAGTTTATAAAGTTCATCAAGTTATAAAGTTGGAACCTTTTCAGCAACTTTACAAACCTTACAAACCTTATAAACTTTATAAACACTGCCTATGATTGCCACCACACATATAATTGCCGGAAGCGCTATCGGTTCGCAGATTGACGCGCCTTTGCTCGCCTTTATATTGGGCTTTTTGTCTCACCATCTGCTTGATGCCGTGCCGCATATCGATTACGGCGAGATTGGTAATAAAAAAGG
>DATEBX010000008.1:0-8867 GCA_035287145.1 Patescibacteria group bacterium
TTACCTTGACGATAATATAATTCTTGTTTCCGCTGCGGCTCTTTCGATAGTGATGACGAAACTCGTTGCCGACAGTTCTAAACCCGAGAAAATGAGTAGCACATAAGCCGTTCCGTATTGTACTATTAGCCGTTCTTATAGTTTAATAAGGGTATAGTATGAAATTGCCACCAATGATACCTTATAATTATGAAAACGCACTTTGGCTGTATTTACTGCGGTTCCAAACGGTTCTGGAAGGTGCGCAGAAATCATTTCAAGTGCGTCAAATGCCGCAAAGAAATAACCAAATCGACCAATGGTTTCAAGCTGTCAAAATATCAACTGGGCATAATCATACATTGGTTTGTGCTTGAACAATCAACAAACAGGATTCAAGAACAAACCAATGTCAGCAAGTATTACATCCTCAAGGTCTTGCTGGCGCTTCGTAAAGCGATGCTCCTTGATGTCCCCAAAGTATTCAAAGGACAAATAGAGGTTGACGAAACATATCTCGGCGGTCAGTGGAAGAACAAACGGTTGTCGGCTAAAGCCAAACTGCCTAAACCCAAACGAGGCCGAGGAACAACGAAGCAACCTGTATTCGGTATCTTGTGCCGAGAGGGGCAAGTTTGGGCGGAATTGATTGAAAACACCGAAGCCAAGAGCTTGCAGCCACTCATTCAGAAGAAGGTGTCAATCGGATCAACTATCTATTCAGATACTTGGCGAGGATATACCGGTATCGCTGCAAAGGGATATGTCCATCGGCTCGTCGAACACAAAAAGGAGTATGTCAGCTCATCGGGCAATCATATCAACGGCTTAGAGGGTTTCTGGGGATACTTGAAACGAAAGCTAGTCGCCAAGGGCGGTATCAGAAAATCACGGTTGCATCTATATCTGGGAGAGTATGTCTGGCGTTACAATCACAGATCCTTAAATGTTAAAGAACAGACAAAATATTTATTAAATTTGGTGGCAAATATTTGACTTTACCCATAACAAAATTCACGACTTACGCGAGAAATAGTTATTATTGTTCGAGCCCCAGTGGGGCGAGAACTCTATTGGCGGTAGTTCTCGGCTGCTGGCCTCGAACCATAAAATGCGTAAGTCGTGCAAATTCAAATAAATCACAAATCCGAAATTAGAAATTAGTGATTTTCCCGATGCTTGTGTTAAAATAAATACAGTCAGACAAAAGGAGGCGAGTGCTCGAAGCCGAAACGGGACCAAGCCAAGCGGCAGCTCCAGCGGGAACTGGTGGTGTGTCTTTCGTGGCACCCACTCCTCCTATGGGGGCCAGCCCTCCGCCCGCTCCGCTGTCTGCTCCGGAACCGTCTCCTGAACCAGTTCCGGCGCCACAGGTATCTCCGCCGCCCGCTCCGCCTGCACCCGAAACACCGCGGCCTTCACAGTTTGGCGTCACCCCACCAACGCAACCGGCTAAAGGAGAAAAAATTATCCCGCGAGGGTCGGCGCAGTCGGTGGGATATTTTCTATTTGGAGCGTCTCTCGCTGCCATAGTCGCGTCGCTCGGTTTGATGGCGCTCAAGGCCCAGAGGACAGTGGCTGTCAGCCAAGCCCAAGCCAGCTACGAAACCGATATCAAAGCCAGATTAAACGATAAAGTTTTTAAAGACCAGGAAGAAAAAGTCCAAGCCATTGGTAACCAGGTAAATTTATTAAAACAATCTCTAGCCGACAGGGTAATGTTTTCTAAATTTCTGGCGGAGCTTGAGGGAGCGACGTACAAAAAGGCCCATTTTACCGCCATATCCGCCAACAGCGATAGCGCCGTGACGCTAACGGGGGAAGTGGCAGATTTTTATGATTTGTCAAAAACCATTACTGCCCTTAAGGCATCGAAAAATTTTCAAAAAATCGAGCTGACTTCGGTCGAAATTGACCCGGAAAAGAAAACTGTTATCTTCGGCATTCAAATTCAATTAAATGCGTCTTTACTTAAACCAGTCAGTTCAGCGAAATCCACCCCTACAGGTTCGGCGGCGGAAGACGCAGCGAGTGTTGCGGGAGATACGGTATCCGGGGAAAGCGTGACAGAAACGAGTACGGCAGTTGATCCGGCGGCTATTCCCTAAAATAAACTAAAATGGCGATAAGAGAACAAAAACACTATTCGGCAACCCTCCTGGTACTCCTGTTTTTTATCGGAGCGATCGCCTGCGTTAATTATTTAGGTACGCCGGCAATAAAGATGCTCAAGGAAAAAACCCACGAGCTGGCGGTGGCGAAAGCCGACCGCCAAGCGGGAGAGAGTTATATTAGCGATATCCAAGTTGCCTTCGGTAAATTGAAAGCAGTGGAGGCGCAATTGGAGCTGCTTAATATTGCCGCGCCGGCCACTCCCGATCTCGCCGAGGCGCTGGTGCAAATTAATGATATTGTCAACAAAAACCAACTCTCTCTTGAAACTATCACGCCGAGCCAGCCAGCCGGTGGCGAGGTGAGTATTGGCTTAACGGTGTCCGGCAGTTACGCTCAACTCAAGCAGACGCTGATAGATTTTGAGAAAAATCTGCGTCCCATAAAAGTGGATACCATCGCGCTCGCCACGGCGGAAAACAGTGAGAGCGGCGGTATGACAACCGGCGGAACCTATTCCATCAAGTTAAGCTACGTGGACGGTTCAGCGAGCGAAAAAAGTTCCAAGGGCGATGCCGGTGACCTAAGTGCTGGTCAAGCCGATGAGGAGACCGCGTCCAATACCGAGAGCCAAACTAATACCCAAGCAACAACGGCAGGAGGCGCCAATGAAATCTAAATTCGTCGGAGTTTTGGGAGGAGTGGTGATTGTCGGCGGGCTGATAGCGTACTTTGCTTGGTCGGGGATTGTAATGCCGTCGGATGTCCAGCCCTCAAAAACCTTTAAACCGGTGCCGGCTGTTCTTAAAGGGGGTGAGGATTTAACAGCCCTGACGAGTGACTTAGAAAAACATGGCGATTTGCCGATTAAGCTCGACCCGTCAGAAATTGGCCGCGAAGACCCGCTGGCTCAACCATAGTTCGGTTTTGCATATACTAAACAGGAGGTAGGTGGTGGCGACGGACATTAAAGATGTTAGAGATCGGGACGAAGTGGGCATTAACCCAAACTTGGCTTCGTCCGCTAAGCTTGCAATCGATGCGTTTATCGACAGTCTTGTTAAGTTTGACGTGGTTAAGGAAGAAGATGCCGCCGGCTTACGAGAAAAATACCAAACTCCGGAGGATGTTTTCAGCGCGCTCGAGCGGTTTAAGCCGGACGACGAAGAAAAATTAGTTAAGGCCTATGCCGATTATCGCCGTGTTGGCTTCACGGAGCTCAAAAAGATCAGTCCCGACGTGTTTGCTACTTTACCGCGCGCGTTGGCGGAAAGGTATCAGATAGTGCCATATGAGCTGGAAAATAGGTTAATGAAAGTAGCGGTCGCGCAGCCGACCCGATTGGCGCGCGGTGATTTGTCGGTTCTAAGGAGTATGGAGGAGAAATCCGGGTTGAAAATTGAGGTAAACTATGCAACACGGGCGGCGGTCCAAAAAGCGCTTAAGGAAACTGTACCGGCGCCGAATGCCGTTTCAAGCCAAAAAGCTGCCCTGCCGCGCGCCGACCTCGCGAACAAGAGCATTTCGTCACTGGTTATCAACAAATTGCCGCGCGACATAGCCGAGCAGTACGGTATGGTTGTTTTCGAGTCGTTGAGTCCCACGAGAATTAAAGTAGGCATGGTCGACCCCACTAGCCAAAAAGCGCGGGACCTGCTCGACTTTATAAGGGAAAAAAATAAAATCGAGATTGAACAGTACGTTATAAGCGCCGCGGATTTTAAGAACGCATTGCATTTCTATGAGCAGCGCGCTACTTTGCCCGATGAGCCGTCTCCCCCCTCGCCTCCACCGGCTGGTACGGTTAATTTTAGCGCCGGCGCCACTGCTACCCACCCGTCCAACACTGCCTCAACCGCTATGGCAACTCTTAAGGCCGGCGATGAAGAGACGAATCTAGATGTCTACTTGAGAGAGAAACTAATAACGCCAGACGATTTATCAACCATAATCAAAACTGGCAATGTGCCTAAAATGGTGGCTGGCATTATCAAGCTTGCCAGTTTAATGAAGTCAAGCGATGTTCATATTGAGGCAGCTAAAGAATTAGTATTAATTCGTTATCGTATCGATGGCAAGTTAAGGGAAATTGTCAAAGTGCCGGTAGGTTTTCAGAAATCAGTTGTTGCCAGAGTAAAAATATTGGCGAAGCTGAAAATCGATGAGGCGCGTATCCCCCAAGATGGCCGATTTGAGGTCACTGTCGCCGGCCACTCTGTTGATTTACGCGTTTCGGTTATGCCGGCTATTTACGGCGAGAAAATCGTTTTACGCTTGCTTGATAAGAATGCCGGTATTTTTGAGCTTAAAAGTTTAGGAATGAACGACCGCGACCTTAAGCTTATCGTCAAGGGTATCGAAAAGCCATATGGGGTTTTGCTTGTGACCGGACCGACCGGCTCGGGCAAGTCAACGACACTTTACGCCGGCATTAACCACCTTAAAGGGCCAACCATCAATATAGTGACGCTTGAAGACCCAGTGGAATACGAAATCGCCGGTATCAATCAGGTTCAAGTTAAGCCCCATATCGGTTTTACCTTTGCCGAAGGTCTGCGCGCGGTCTTGCGCCAAGACCCCAATATTATTATGGTCGGCGAAATTCGTGACGCCGAAACAGCCAATCTGGTAACCCACGCGGCGTTAACGGGCCATGTCGTGTTAACCACTCTGCACACCAACAACGCCGCCGGCGCTATGCCGCGGCTTATAAATATGGGCGTCGAACCATTCCTAATCTCATCTGCGGTCAATGCCATCGTCGCCCAAAGATTAGTTCGTAAGATTTGTCCATCATGCCGTGTCGAAACACAAGTCCCGCCCGAAGTGCGTGCCGAAGCGGAAAAAGAATTTGCCCAATATCATATCAGCCAGCCAATCAGATTCTATCAAGGCAAGGGTTGTCCCAAGTGCGACGATGGTTATAAAGGACGAACCGGTATCTACGAAGTCCTTGAAGTTAGTGACGAAATCGAAGACCTTATCATCAAACGGGCGCCGGCGAGCCAGATTTTAGAGGTTGCCGTTAAGCAAGGTATGACGACCATGCGGCTTGATGGTTTGCTTAAAGTTGTGGTGGGTATAACGACCATTGACGAAGTCATGCAGGCGACAATGCTAAACTAATCTTAAATTATAAATTATAAATTTTAATTGATGGAATGAAAATTTGAGTTTGCTTTTTATCATTTAATAATTTATCGGTTTATTTAAAATTTAAAATCAACTAATTTAGAATTTAACCAAAGGTTTATATATGCCGGAAAACATAGACGCGCAGGGTATGCAGAAACTGCTTGACGCGGCGATAGCGGCGCGCGCCAGCGATTTGCATTTGGTAGTCGGCAAGCCGCCGTTTTACCGCATAAACGGCGACCTCAAGGAAATGCCCAATACCAACGTCTTAGCTGCTAAGGAAACAGAAGCGCTGGTGCGCGCGACGTTAAGGCCCGACATCGCGAGGCGAATGTCGGAGTTTAAAGAAGCCGATTATTCTTTTAGTTATGGCAATATGCGTTTTCGCGGCAACGCCTATTTTGAAAAAGGCGCCGTCGCCGGTGCTTTTCGTATGATACCCAGCAAAATCCCGACACTGGAAGAGCTCGGTCTGCCGCCAATCCTCAAAAGGTTTACGACACTAAAGCAGGGCTTCGTAATAGTAACCGGGCCGACAGGACACGGCAAAAGCACAACCTTGGCCAGTATGATAAATCTCATTAATATGACTCGGTCGGAAAATATTATAACCGTTGAAGACCCGATAGAGTACATATTTTCTCACCAGAAAAGTACTGTTTCGCAAAGAGAGTTGGGTGTTGACACGCACAGCTTTGCTTGGGCGCTAAAATCGGCTCTGCGCGAAGACCCGAACGTTATCTTGGTCGGCGAGATGCGAGACCTTGACACCATTGAGGCCGCGCTGACACTGGCCGAAACAGGCCATTTGGTTTTAACAACATTGCATTCCAACGAGGCGGCGCAGACCCCCGACCGCATGATCGATGTTTTTCCCGCCAGCAAGCAAACCCAAGTCCGCTTGCAGTTAAGCAACGCCCTGTCGGCGATTATCTCACAGCGTCTTCTGCCGAGAATAAAAGGCGGGCGTATCCCGGCAACCGAGATTTTAATCGCCAATAGCGCCGTCAAGTCGCTTATTCGCGAAGGGAAAACTCATCAGCTAGCCAGTATTATGCAAACCAGCGCGGCGGAAGGGATGGTGAGCTTAGATAAGGTATTGGCGGACCTAGTGAGTAAGGGCGAAGTCGCGCTTGACGACGCGCTGATGTGGGTGAACGACCAAAAGACATTTAAAACGATGGTTTATTAGCAAATGACCATACCCTTTCTCAAGAGAATCAGTAGCACTGAAAAAGCATTTTTTGTTCGGCAAATTGCGACTATGTTGCAAGCCGGGCTTCCCTTATTGCGGGCGCTCGATATCGTGACAGAACAAACAAAAAATCCTAACTTTAAAATAATTTTGGAAAGCGTGGGCAAAAGAGTGCGCGAGGGATATCAATTAAGCCAAGCGATGGCGGAATACCCCCAAGTATTCCCCGGCGTATTTACGGCGGTTATAAGGTCGGGTGAGTCAACCGGGCGGATGGACCGAGTGATGTTGGAACTGGCCCAGCAGCAAGAGGAAGATAATAAATTTCGCGGCGGAGTATATAACGCCATGTTATATCCGGCTTTTGTGGTCTTGGCGATGCTGGTGATAGGCATCTATCTAGTGTTTAAGATAATTCCCCAAATTGCCACTCTCTTTGCCGAACAGCAGGCGCAGTTGCCCTGGATGACGACCATGCTGATCGGCATTGTCAATGCCATTACTCGTTATTGGTATGTATTTATTGTTGCTTTGGCCGGGGCTATCTGGGGTTTAGTGTCTTTTTTGCGTACCGCGGAAGGACGGGCGTTCTGGGGAAGATTGGTGATAAAAACACCCATTATTCGCGATTTGAGCATGGGTATCTACATTACCCGTTTTTCGCGTATGATGGCCATGCTAGCGCGCTCCGGCGTGCCGGTTTTGGAATCGGTGGAAATTATCCACGACGCCATGAGCAATGTTCTATATCAAGAATCAATGGATGATATTAAGGCGTCGCTCGAGCGCGGGTTGCCGATGAGCAAACCGCTGATGGAAAACCCCATCTGGCCGCCGCTCGTCGGTCAGATGGTGCTGGTAGGGGAGCAATCCGGCAAAGTGGACGAGGTGCTGGATAGTGTTGCCAATTATTACCAAGACCGCGTTTCAACCAACATTCGCGGCTTATCCAGCTTGATAGAGCCGGTGCTGATAGTGTTGCTGGGCTTAGGTGTGGCGTTTATAGTTTTCGCGATTTTCGTCCCCATTTATCAGTTAACGAGCATTAGTTAATTCGGTAAAGATGGATTTAATAATATTTTTGGTTATTATATTTGGTTTAATGTGGGGCTCTTTTTTGAGCGTGGTGATTTGGCGGGTTGACGACCTGCGCTCCATTATTGTTGGGCGCTCAAAGTGTCCGCATTGCGAGCAAAAAATCAAGTGGTACGACCTGGTGCCGCTTATAGGTTACGGCTTTTTGCGGGGGCACTGTCGGCAGTGCGGCGCGAAAATTTCATTGCTTTATCCCACCATTGAACTCATATCGGCCGTTGTTGCCTTCCTCGTTTATCAAAAGTTCGGTTTAAGCTGGGAAGCACTTATTGTTTGGTTAATTATTTCAACTATGGTTGTCACTCTCGGTTACGATGCCATTCATATGTTAGTAGTCGACCAGGTGGTATGGATAGGCATAGTTTTGGTTGTCGTATATCAACTTGTCGCGAAAACGCCCGATACATCCTGGCTCGCGATGGGTTCGACTTTGGGTTACGGCCTGCTTATCGGTTTGGGCTTGCCGCTTCTTTTGGTACTTATGGGGCGCGGCAAATGGATGGGCGAGGGTGACGTGATGCTGGGGGCGATGATAGGTCTCTTTGTGGGCTACCCCAATATCATCGTGGCGTATGTCATCGCCTTTATCACAGGCGCTCTTTTCGGCATAAGCTTGCTAATTGCCGCGCGAAAAAACTTAAAGGACGCGGTGGCTTTTGGGCCGTTTTTGGTGCTGGGTTCCATTGTCGCGTTCTTTTACGGCCGGCAACTCATTGATTGGTACTTGGGGATAGGGCTGGTCGGATAATTCAAAATGACATAGCCCCAGTGGTGTCATCCTGAGCGACCGAGTCTGCGAGGGAGTCGAATGGATCTGGGTGAGATCCCTCGGTACACTCGGGATGACTCTGGTGAGTCAGATTCTTCCCCCGCTAAGGCAGGTTCAGAATGACAATAATGGGATTAAAATGAAAATTGAGATTCGGAGATACAACGGCACGACCCTGATTGAGCTTTTGGTAGTATTGTTTATTATCGCTCTTATGCTGGGTGTTGTATCGCTTAATTATCGCAAGAGCCAATATCGCAGTGAGCTCAAAAACGCGGCATCACAAGTCAGAGACATCATTGACCAAACTCGCCGCTACGCACTGGCACCGAGAAGTACTGCTGCCACTGGCACCGCCGGCTATTGTTATCTAATTAATTCGGCTGATAATAGTTGGGTGATAAAGGAATACGTCTCAACCGAGCCAGAGAGTGGTGCCTTCGCGACGTGCAACCTGCCGCTTGCCGCTATCGTCGCGCAGGGGAGCTTTGCGGGCAGTATCATCCTTAGTGATTTCTCCGACGGTTACCCAACCTATCAGTGGACACCATCAATTATTGTCGACCAACCCATCTCCGGCGA
>DATEBX010000009.1:0-2558 GCA_035287145.1 Patescibacteria group bacterium
CGCCACCCGGAAACCCGCCACCGCCGCTTTTTTGCCATGCCCCCGTTCTACCACACCCACCAGCATTTCCTTGATTTTAGCAGCTGTTTCCGGCTTTATAACATCCCTCACCTCCGTCGTCTCAATTTTTTTCTCCTCGCCGCTCGGTGAGATAATCGTATCGATAATATGCGGTTTGACCAACTTACCGTTATTGGCGAGTGCCATATACGCCGCGAGGATTTGGATGGGGGTCACCGACACACCTTGGCCGAAAGCAATTGTCGCGCGGTTGACGTTACGCCATTTGGACGCCTCCGACAGTTTACCGACACCTTCAGCTCCTAAGTCGATACCGGTTTTGGCGCCAATGCCAAAATTAGTCAGATATTTACCTAAAGTTTCATTGCCTACTTTGTCCCCCACCCAAATCATACCGATGTTGTCGGAGTTCTCTAACACTTGCGTCATAGTTTCAAAACCGAAGCTTTTATCCTGCGAATTGTGGATTTCGTAACCATCAATCAACACCATATTTTTGAATCCACCCGGCAAATCGTCTGGTTTTGTATCCGGCTCAACCAAGCCGGCGTCAATCGCCGTCGCCATAACTAGCGGCTTAAATATCGAACCCGGTTCGTAAACGTCGGAAACAGCCGGGTTTATGAATTTCCACTGCTCTTCTTGCGATACTTCGTTAAACTTATTGGGGTCGTATGACGGGCTATTGGCCATAGCTAGGATGCGGCCGGTTTTGGGTTCGGCTATGATGATAGTGCCGCCTTTCGCGCCGTATTTTTCTATAGAGCTTTTAAGCTCGCGCTCCGCCATAAATTGCACCGTGTTGTCAAGTGTCAGAACCAAATCAACGCCGTTTTGCGCTTTAGCCTGGTCGTTGACACCGATTATTCTCCCCTTGGTGTCTTTAAGTCCGTAAACAACACCGGGAACGCCCTTTAGCTCATTGTCATAATACTTTTCAACGCCGCTCGAGCCAGTGCCGTCGTAATTGACAAAACCGATGGTTTGCGCCGCCATCTCCGTTTCGGGATAGAAGCGCACCGGATTCGGTACCGTTATGACGCCGCGCATATTGAGATTGGCAATTTCTTCGGCTTTTATCTTGTCAATTCGTTTAGCAATGGGCGGAATGTACAGCTTTCCGCTTTGAAATTCGGGCAGTAATTTGGCGGCATCGAGCGATAATTTTTCAGCGAGGACGTGTGTGCTATCTTCAGGGTCTTTAAGGTTGCGCGGCACCACCCAAACATCGAACATCATAATATTGGTTGCCAGCGGAAAAAAATTATTATTCTCGCTCACGCTCGTTACGCCAAAGTCGCTGGCAGTTTGGTCGTAGGCATAAATACGCCCTCTTTCTGGCTGACTGGTAATTTTCGCCGTTTGCTGGTCTTTAGCGAGCGCGCGATAATGCGGCGCTTCGAGTACTTGGCGGCGGAAAATATTGCCGGTTAAAAGTATTAAAAGGACAACAAAAACCCAGCGCAAAACTATCACGCGCTGGTCGATGGCGGCCGACGATACTTTTGTCCCGCTCAAAGAGGAAGGATGGTAATCCTTATTCTGGTACAAGGCCTTGCTCCTTGGCTTTAGTTTGCACTTCTTGTAGCGATTTGAGGCGCAACGCTTGAACCGACAAATCCTCTTTGGCTGCTTCGATGGTCTTTTTCTTTGATTCGAGGTCGCCAATGGCGTAATTGCGCGTCGCGTTTTGCGTCGATTGCGCCAAGTAAAAAAGAGCCAGTAGGGCAAAAATTACTATGCTAATGACCCGCACTGATATGGGACCGATGTCCATAGAGCGCGTGATGGCTCTCTTGCGTACGCCCAGTTCTGATTTATTCGACTGTGTGATAAGCATGAGACTCCTTTAGGTTAAATCCAAAATCTTAAGCTCAAATATCAAATCAAACCCAAATTCCTAATGTTTTAATATTCGAAATTTGGATTTTGAGCTTTGGACTTGATTTGTAATTTGGATTTTGTCATTTGGATTTTATATGTACGGCTGCTCTCAAATTCGCGCTGCGGCTGCGGGGATTTTGTCTTTCTTCATTGCGAGATGCCATTATCGGTTTTTTTGTTAGCACTTGCCAAATGTTCTTTTCCTTAAATGCCTGCTTAACCAATCTGTCTTCACCGGAATGAAATGAGATAATCACTAGTCGCCCACCCGACACCAAGCACCGCGGCGCTACGCGCAGGAACTCTTCCAGATTGGGCAACTCTCGGTTAACCAGCATCCTTAGCGCCATAAAGGTTTTGGTGGCGGGATGGAGACGGCCGTGCCGTCCCACTGCCCGCTCGACTACTTGCGCCAAATCAGCGGTGGTCTTAAGCTCGCGGTAATGCTCCTTGAGTGCCCGAGCAATGGCGCGGGAGTGGCGCTCATCGGCCAACCGGTAAAGCGCGTCGGCCAAATCTTTCTCGTTTAGGCGGCGAATAACCTTAAGCGCCGTGTTGCCTTCACCGGTCAATCGCATATCTAGCGGTGCCTCAACCTGCCAACTTAGACCGTAAGCCGGGTCTGCCAGCTGACGTGACGAAATCCCCAAGTC
>DATEBX010000010.1:0-6361 GCA_035287145.1 Patescibacteria group bacterium
CGCGAAACTTCATAAGAAAAATCAACATGCCCCGGAGTGTCAATCAAATTCAGTTCATAAACTGAATTTGAAATTTTCAATTTCGAATTTTCAATTTCTAATTTGTTTCGAGTTTCGGATTTCGAGCTTCGGATTTCATGATTTGGGAACCAAATCATACGGGCTGGTTGCAGTTTGATGGTGATGCCGCGCTCGCGCTCAATGTCCATAGTGTCCAAAACCTGCTCCTTCATCTGCCGCCGGTCTATGGCGCCGGTCAACTCCAATAGCCGGTCCGCCAGCGTGGACTTCCCATGGTCAATATGAGCAATGATACTAAAGTTTCTTATATTTTTCTGCATAAATCTTACTATACCACCACAACAGCACCAATATCAATAATATAGTCCTGCACTCGAAAGCACGCGAAATACGCCAGATAGCGTATTTCGCGTGCTCGTTTATCGGTTTAGTGTGTGATATTCGAGTGTCATTCGCGACCCATTCGAGTGCATTCGCGTGATTCCAACAAGCTAAAGCTTGTTCTACATTGCTACACTACCGACCGACGACTTTGCCGGTTAAAATCATGGCGCCCGACTGAAGCTCGACTGCTTGGAGTTCAACTTTCGAGAGGTCTTTGTTGAAGCTTTTAAGGGCGCTGTTGATGCTCGCGCTTATAGGCAAACCAACGGCTTGGGGTACTTTAAGCGACCCCAAACGCATGCTTTTTACGTCGAGAGCCAGTTTCGTCCCGTCGATTCTAGGCGTAAGTTCAATATAGCAATCAAAACCATAGAGCTGGCTTTGAACATATACACCTTCCGGCTTTATCATCACCGAAGACCCGGGATAATTTTTTAAAATTTGGCCCGCAAGTTCGCGCTCCGTGAGAACCAAAGTTTGGGTCTGGTCGGTTGAGCTGGTATTTTGCGCCAGCTGGCTTTTGAGCGTCCCACTTTCCTGCGCGGTATTCACGAGCGATCGGGTGGCACCGGCGGTAGGCCATGAGAGAGTATTGGGGCTGCGCGTCGCCAGCACAAAAAGCACAACAGCGGTAATAAGCAAGACAAGAAGTAAAATCACGAGCGTCCAACAAGTACACCCCGGGCGCCGGTGTTTTTTATCGCCATAAAAATCTTCGTGGCGAGTTTTGTTAACCTCACTCTTGAAGGCGAAGAAATCGTCCCGTTCGTCTGCCTTCATTTCCTTATCTCCGGTACGCGCCATAACCAAGCCCCTCCCAAATAAATTACCACGCCGACAATAATGGCAACGACCGTTTGCGACAATAACCGCGCCACGGTGTCAATGCCAAAAGCATTCGCCATAAATATCTTTGCCCCTTGCATGGTTACCCCCATAATAAGCGTCAGCACGACAATCTGCCCAATAGTTTCCCAAAAAGCATTGGTAAGTTTTAGTTTGGCTTTGGCTTCCAGGCCAAAAAGCAAGATGAAAAAGTTGACCCAACCGGCGAGTGAAAAGCCCATCGCCAAACCGCTCACGCCTAAGGATTTTAGGCCAAAATAACCGGCAGCTACACCGATAAACGCCGAGATAATGGTGGCTTTCATGGGGTATCGGCTGTCTTCCAGAGCGTAAAAAGCGCGCGTTAGAAGCGGGATGAGCCCTTGCGCCACGATGCCTATGGCAAAAAAGCCAACCGTATCGACGGTAGCCCTCGTATCTGCCCAACCGAAATAACCATAGCCCAATATAAGCCGCACAATTTGGGCGCGCAATATGTACAAACCGGCCGCCGACGGCACGATGAGAAACAAAACCAAACGGCTGATTTTAAGCAAGAGCTGGCGGAAGGCCTCTTTGTCATCGTCATACAAGCCGGAAAGCCGCGGAAAAACGGCCGCGGCAAAAGAATTGCCCAGTATGACCGTGGGAACGGTTTGGATATTGTCGGATAAATTATAAATGGCGATGGCGCCGGTAATCGTCGAGGCGTAAACGGTAAAAACCAAGAGCTGTATTTGGTTCGCGCCCAGCGCGATAGCGCGCGGCATCATAAGCCGATAAACCCGCCCCAGCATTGGCTCTCTGAAATTAAGCGCCAAAAGCGGGCGAAAGCCGACCATCATAACGGCCGGCAGCTGCACAAGCATGTGCAGGGCGGCGCCAATAATGACACCGGCGACCGGCGCGCGAATGCCAAAGCGCTCGGCGCCGACAACGGTGGCAATAATAATGGAAAGGTTATAAACAAGCGGCGCCAGCGAATAGACCAAAAACCGTTTTTTGATATTAAGGAGAGAGCCGAAAAAGTAGGAGACGGCGAAAAAGAGCGGTGAGAGCAGCATCCAGCGCGCCAATGTAACCGTTTCTTGAACTTTAGACGCTTCAAATTCGTGAAATAACTTCGGCAAAACCACCGGCAATAAAAAATACAATATTGCCAGCGCGCCGACTAGGAGAACCAAGCCGACGTTCAACATATTGGCGGACAGGCGCCAGGCGTCCTCTTCGTTTTCTTTGAGGGCGCGGCTCATAACCGGAATGACCGCCGCCGCGATGGCGCCCAGAATCAATAAATTAAAGACCAAGTCGGGCAGGCGGAAGGCGGCGTAGTAAATGTCCAGCCGGTCGGTCGGCAAGAAACTCGCCAAAAAATGGTCGCGGATAACACCTAGAATATTTGAAAATGCAAGAGTGATAACTAATATCCAACTCGCGCCTTTAAGCGAGTTTTCTCTGAAAATCATTGAGCGCAAGTAGGTGAACACCTATACATTATAACCCTGAACCGAACAATCTCAAAATATTTTTCTTAATCTGTCGTAATTGGCTTCGTTTCATTGTAAATTTCTAATTTCTAATTGACCTAATTTCTAAAAAAGTCCTAAACCCCAATGGTTAAATATAGAAGCGGCCCCCGTGCAAGCACGGGGGGCCGGACAAGTCCCAAGGATCCCAAAGAAACTAGGATCCAAGGCACAAAGACTACTTACAACGGAACGCCCACCGGTAGTGGCCACCCCAGAGGTGGCCGGGGCGACCGTAGTCGCCGCCGAGCCAGCAACCATCGCTGTCGTGTACGACGCTGAACACCCGGAGGTAGCCATCGAAATCCGTGATGGGGGGATCCGTGGCTACGAAAAACCCCTCCCCTTCAGGCTGGTCGGGAGTCGCTAGACGGAGGTAGACGGCATCCGGTGGTTCGCAGGTACGCCAGCCGCGCTTGCGAGCCGCTTCGTACGTCTGGGTTACGGTGCAGACCTCCGGGTAGCCCAACTTCGCGTTATAAGCAATGACGAAGTTGACATCCTCCTCTTCCTGAACGATACCCGCCGCGAAGGCGGGTTGGTTCATCATATCGCCGGCCAAGACGCTGGTACGGCAGTTGGCGCCACGAAGGGCCTGGCGCATGGCTTCGGCTGTCTTGAGGGTACCGACACGGACAGTGAGGAACGACAGGCGCTCGACGAGAGGCAGGGTCTGGTTCGACATCGGGCATCTCCTTTGGCGTTTTTACGAGTCCGCCTCTCGATTTCTTGCTTCCGCCGAATGGCGGGGTATTGCGAGTGTCAAGGAACGACAATTACACCTAATGGTACCAAAGGAGAACAAATTCGTCAAGATTCGGATTCGCTTTCACTTTTTAGACCGTCTTTTGGCATTTCTCGATAAAATTTTTAGGTTCCAATATTTTCGTTTTGCCATATTCTACGAGTGGTAAAAGGTGTTTGCGGTCGAAAGTAATCAAATAATCCGCTCGCACTTTATGGCAGAGAGCTAAAACATGCTTATCCTTTTGGTATTTTGTCGCGCGTACCAACCCTATCTCTGCCGAGCCGAGTTCGATTTCATAATCACAAAGATCTCTAATCACATTGCGCGCTCTATGAGTAAAATTATCGTCAAAACGTAATTTTTGTATTAAGTTCTTGGTAATTTCACTAAGTATTTGGCTGGAAATGTAAATTTCAGCATCAGAACTCTTGTATGACTTAAGAATTACTTCGCTGGCGTAACCTTTCGAAGAACCAATACCCGCGATCCAAACAGAACTATCGATGACAAGCTTCATTTGAGTACTTTGACAATTTTATCTTCCGTATCCAGCCCGAGTTTTTTGGCCTGTTTTTCACCTATTTTTTGCAAATCTTGCCACGCGGATAAACCGCGAATGTATTTTTTCGCGCCAATTCTTAGTACATCACTGCGACTCAAAGCTTCTCTTCGAGCGAACTCGTCAATTTCCTTCAAAGACTGCTCGGGGAACGAAATATTGACAGTTTTTATCGCCATTTTTATCCTTCCAAATTTATCATATACAAAAATTGTATGTCTGTCGATTCATTAGGATTCGATGGATTCTATGGGGGTGGCGGATTGACGCTCGATGTCGGCGAAGCGAGAGTACTGGGCGTGAAAGTAGAGGTCGGCTTCGCCGGTCGGGCCGTTGCGGTGTTTGCGAATGAGAATTTGGGCAATGCCTTTTTTCTCGGTGTCCGGCTCGTAATATTCCTCGCGGAAAATAAACATCACCACGTCCGCGTCTTGCTCAATAGAGTTATGGACTACTATATCGCCTGCCAGGAAGTTGTGATTACCGGGCACTGTAATATCGTAAACTTTGGCGTTACCGTTCGGCGTTACCGCCGCCACTTGATCCCAATAAATATCACTCGTCGCCAAGACGCGCAATCTGTTACTCTTTAGTATTTTAGCTAGTTTGCCCACCCTGTCTCGGCTGATATTGGCCTTGTAATGTGCAGTACCACAATACTGGCTCCCAAGCCGCGAATGTAGTTGTCGTGTTGTTATACCCCCTAATTCCATTCGCGGCACGACCAAATCGCGCCAAATCTCCTTGGGGATAACATCACGATTAGTATTGGCGGAATGATGACTCAAATACTGCTTAAATCCTTTAATATCTCTTTCACCTATTGTATCCTTTCTCATATCGGGCAACGTTCTGGGCAAAGCAATATGCTCCCCAACTTGCAACTCATCCAACCTTTTCCATCCTCTTATGGTCAAAAATTTATGATTTCCGGTCGCTTTAACTTCTCGGCCGAGTTTGGTCTTTAGGGCAAAAACTTTTTTTGTGCCGGTGCAAAAGGCGCGAGTCGCCGTTGCTTCCACTACACGCAAAGTATCCTCGTTTATGCCGGCTACCACAAAATCGCGCTTGCCCTCAAGCTCCGCGATGGGAGTATATTGTCCGCGTTTGGGCAGATAAACTAAAGTATCGCCAGTAAGACAACCCGATTCTCTAAGGTCGGAAAGCTGGGGGATTTTTGAGCCGGGACGCGATTCTACGGCGCGCGACAGTTGCGACAGCGCCAAAACCGGTACTTTGAGCTCGCGCGCCAAACCTTTCAGACCGCGTGAGATTTCACTCACTTCCTGCACGCGATTGGACTCATAATTACTGCCTCGGCGGCTCCCCTCCATCAGCTGCAAGTAATCAACAACGATTAAGTCCAAACCGTGTTCGGCTTGCAGTCGCCGCGCTTTGGCTTTTATTTCCATAACCCCTAGAAGCGGCGTGTCGTCTATAAAAAGCGGCGCTTCACCTAGCTCTCCCATAGCAAAATTAATTTTGGCGAAATCATCTTCCTGCAAATTTCCGGTGCGCAAGCGCCATGAATCAATCATTGCTTCCATCGTGATTAAGCGGTCAACCAACTGTTCCTTGCTCATTTCTAGCGAAAAAATACCGACTGATTTTTTGTGTTTGATGGCGGCGTTGGCGGCAATATTAAGCGCTAGCGCCGTTTTTCCCATACTCGGTCGCGCCGCAATAATTACCAAATCTGACGGCTGCAGACCGGAGAGGCGGTCGTCAAGCTCGCGAAAGCCGGTCGGCACGCCGCGCAATGTGCCGCGGTTGCGATGGAGCTCGTCGATGCGCTCAAACGATTCACTCAAGATATTTTTAACCGGTATGAAGTTTGCCCCCAGCCGCCGTTCCGCCACCGAAAACAAAGATTTCTCGGCATTGTCCAAAAGATTTATGACATCGTCTTCGTCATCGTACGCCCGTGCATTTATTTGATTAGCAACTTGGATAAGCCGGCGTAAAACCGACTTGCCCTGGACAATCTGCGCGTAATGCACGATATTGGCGGTTGATGTCGTTTGCGCCACCAAGCTCGAAAGATAAGCCGCGCCGCCGACATTTTTTAATTTTTTGTGCGATTCGAGAACGTCGGTCAAAGTGATGAGGTCGATGGGCTGATGTTTAGTAAATAAATCGACGCACGCTTCATATATCACTCCATGGTCGGGCCGGTAAAAATCATCGGGTGTCAAAATATCTATAACTTTAACAATTGCCTCCGGTTCAAGGAGGATGCCGCCGAGCACCGCCCGCTCTGCCTCTTCGTTTTGAGGCGGCACACGGCCGGGGTCAAGA
>DATEBX010000011.1:0-8136 GCA_035287145.1 Patescibacteria group bacterium
TAAAGTTCGTGATAGAAGCGCAAATAGTGCTCGCTCACAAGTTTGGTGATGCCGTACGGCGAAGCCGGCAAGGCGTCATATTCCTCCGGCGTCGGCAAGGTTTCAGCATCGCCGTAGATCGCCCCGCCGGTTGAAGCAAAAATTACCCTTTTCACCCCATTTAGCCGTCCCGTTTCCAGTAGATTGAGAAGCCCAATGACATTAATTTCGGCGTCTTTTACCGGGTCTTGCACCGAGTGCGGTACGCTTTTTTGCGCCGCGTGGTGATTAATGATAGCCGGTTTCTCTTTTTTCAAAATAGCGTCCAATTCCTTGCGGTCGCGCAGGTCTACCTCGTAAAATCTGGCTTTCGCATTGACAAACTCCTTTTTGCCGGTTGAGAGATCATCGACGACCGCCACATTGTGCCCCGCCTCGACATAAGCATCTACAATATGCGAGGCAATGAAGCCAGCGCCCCCCGTTACGAGGATTTTTTTCATTTTATCGCTCCTAAATATTTATCTTTTGCTACTCGCTATCCTTGGAGTACTTAATGATACAAGTTCGGGGATATGGTTGGCAAGTATTTTGGCAATTTTCTTGGGCGCCACGTCTCCCAGAGGAACCGCGAAGTGCTCACTCCATATGCTGCGGGTTTTGAAATAGACAACGTTGTTTCGGCCCTGTTTGGCGGTCCAAAATCCTATTATTTCTCGCTCGTAAGGGTGCAGCCAGCCGGCGATGCGTAAACCCTCGTCGTCAATACGGTACTCCAGATTCTCCGGCTTGGCGTAAGCCAATTTCATAGCCACGATAAGAAATACCAGCGTTAGAACCGCCACGAGGAATTGTCCGAAAAAGATAAAAAGCCCCGCCAGCGCCACAAATACCAATGCTGCCACCACACCCCAAACCGGATTTTTGGCAACAAAGAAAAACTCCGGCGCCTCCCACCTCAAGAGGGGTTTTTCCAAATGTTCTTTGCTAAATATCGGTAGCCAATGATACCAGGCCCGCGATTTTCTTTTTTCTTCCGTCATTAGCTTTATTCTATCACAAAGAACAAATATAATAGATTGGCAAGCCGTAGTACAAGCTTTAGCTTGTCGAAAAACACGCTAAAGCGTGGCCTACGAAGAGTATTGTAGCTCTATTATTTGGTAATTGCTTCCCAGGGGAAGCCGTTGCGGCCGAAGTGGCCGTAGGCGGCCGTCGGCTGATAAATCGGCCGGCGCAGATTAAGCCGCTCAATGATGGCTTGAGGACGGAAATCGAAGTGTTCTTTGAGGTACTTGTTAAGATTTTTTCCCTTTTCGTCGGTTGCTTGTGTCATCAGGGGCTCGGCCTGGCCGATGGCGTAAGCCACCGAAACCATACACTTTTGGGCCAAACCTTTGGCGACAATGTTTTTCGCGGCAAAGCGCGCCATATAGGCCGCCGAGCGGTCGACTTTGGTCGGGTCTTTACCGGAAAACGCGCCGCCGCCGTGAGATATCAACCCGCCGTAGGTATCCACCATAATTTTGCGTCCCGTAAGACCGGTGTCGGCGTCAAATCCGCCAAGCACAAACTTGCCAGTCGGGTTGACGAGGATACCAATATCACTAATGTCGCCAATACTCGGCTCGATGAGATATTTAGTAAGTAATTCTCTGATTTCGGTTTGGTCGATTTTCGCATCATGCTGTGTAGAGACCAAGACGGTTTTGATGTGGCCATTGTCAACCGTAATCTGTGTTTTGCCGTCGGGCTTAAGCCACTTGAACTTGGGATTGGTGCGACGGAGTTTTTCCAGCCCTTGCGCCAGCTCGTGTACTTTAACGAGAGCCAGCGGCAGATATTCCGGTGTTTCATCGGAGGCAAAACCGTACATTATACCCTGGTCCCCCGCGCCGCCGGTATCCACACCTTGGGCGATGTCGGGTGATTGGGCGACAACGTGGGTGTCGATTTTTAATTTATCATCATGGCCGATGGACTCGTAAACCTTGCGGGCAATGCTCGCATAATTCACTTTCTCACGCGCCTCTTTTGAGAGAGTAACCTCGCCTCCCACAACCAAGTGGCCGTGGGCGCCGAATGACTCCATAGCCACGCGAGCTTTCCGGTCGTGGCGCAGGCACTCATCTAAAATCGCGTCGGAAATCTGGTCGCAAACCTTGTCGGGGTGTCCCGACGTTACGCTCTCGACGGTAAACGTCGCTGGTACGAATTGCATAACTATCCTCCTAATTACTTTATTATCGGTTTTCATTTCGCAACCAATCTGTCATTGCGAGAGGCCAATGGCCCGAAGCAATCTGGGCCCAGATCGCCACGCCCTTTGGGCTCGCGATGACATTAGGTTTTGATGTAATTTTAGTTAAACGAAAAACTCCCCAGGAGGGAGTTAATAAAATCAATAAATATTTCTATATTATTTTATTTATCTTTCCCTTTATGGGATGGATGGGGCACCTTTCCCGACCCAGAGGGTCGAGATGGTTGTCGGCAGGCTCAAACGGGCCATGGCCCTCACCTGCTCTCTTGATAAATGCCTTTTAAGGAACAACTTAATATATTATATCACAAATTTATTTATACAATTTTTCGGCTTCGGTTTTAAGGGGTTTCCACCAATCCGCGTTGTCGCGGTACCACTCGACAGTTTCTCTTAACTGTGACGGGAAATCGCCTGTCTTCCAGCCCAAATCCTTGATTTTTTCGGTGTCGACGCCGTAACGGAAATCGTGGTCGGGACGCGGGTCGGGCACCAGCTCGACATCGGATTCCGGTTTGTCGAGTATTTTTGCCACCTTGAGAACAATGGTTTTGTTGTTCATTTCCGGCCGGTGATTGGCGCCGATATTATATATTTCGCCCCATTCGCCCTTCTCGAGCAATAGGTCAATGGCACGACAAGTGTCCTCAACAAAGAGCCAATCTCGAACTTGGCGTCCCTCGCCCCAAACCGGCGCCTTCTCGCCGAGCAGTAAATTGGTTATCCAGCGCGGTAGGGCTTTTTCGGGGTATTGGCGCGGCCCGAAGTTATTGGTCGGACGAACGATAATAAGCGGCAATTTACCAAAATACGATTGCGCCAGCTCATCGGCTTCGGCTTTACTTTTGGCGTACGGCGAAGTTGCCTGTGAACTGTCGTGTTTCTTATCAGTTTCCTTGAAGTAGCCGTCAACTATCGGTCCGTAAACCTCATCGGTCGAAACGTGAATGAACTTTTTTATACCGGCGCGGACGGCCTCTTCGAGCAGCACTCGCGTGCCTTCGACATTGGTGCGGTAGAAAATATCGGGGTCTTTTTCGCTTCGCGTGACATGGCTTTCCGCCGCAAAGTGAACTACGGCATCCACGCCTTTTAATGCTTCGCGCACCATATGTTTATCGGCAATATCCCCTTCGATAAACCGATAACGTTTCGCGTCCACCCCCTCCAAGTTCTTTGGATTACCGGCGTAAGTTAGAGCATCAATGTTGACAACTGTATCTTGCGGATGCTTTGCGAGATACTTATGAATAAAACCGGAACCGATAAAACCAGCGCCGCCTGTCACAAGTATTTTACTCATACTTCTCCCCAATTAAAGTTAATTTTTTTGTCATATGGGTCGAGGCGCTCTTCGTCCGGATGATTACGATCGTACGCTTTTGTGACATGGTAAAAAAGTAAACACGGCTCACTGGATATAACTTTATAGCCGTGGACAACGCCAACCGGTATTAAGACCAGTTTATAATCACCAGTGCCGGCTTCAATCACTTGAGTTTTGCCCTCCGTCGGCGAACCTTTACGCCGGTCGAAGAGGACTATTTTGGCTCGGCCGGATGCAAAGAACCATAGGTCATCTTGATGTTTGTGCCAATGGAAGGCCTTGACAGTGCCTTTGTGGGCGATGGTAAAGTTGCTTTGGCCAAAATGCTTCATAAACTTGTCGTCATCGCGCAGAACTTCCATAAATATGCCCGGCTCGACATTCTGGTCAAGGTCCGGTTTGTCTTTCCAAACTTTCAATTCTTTGATTTTAACACCGTGAATCATAGAAATAGTTTATAAAGTTCATAAAGCTCATAAAGTTATAAAGTTGGAACCTTTTCAGCAACTTTACAAACTTTAAAAACCTTATGAACCTGACAAACTACTGACAGCACCTTACAAACCTTATGAACTTGATGAACCTTATAAACCATCTTTTCGTTTTTCCTTCTCCGCCACTATATTCTGTATCCGCAAGAGCGAGTCGAAGGTGCCGGCATCTTCCCATGTGCCATCGAAAATGTTGACTTTCAGCTCGCCGTCTTTCAGGTAGCGATTGTTAAGGTCGGTAATCTCGATTTCACCTCGTGGCGAAGGTTTCAAAGCTTTGGCGTAGCGTGAGGCCCTGTTATCATAAACATAAAGCCCCACCACGGCAAAATTGCTCTTGGGCTTGGCGGGCTTTTCCTCAATGCTCAAAACTTTATTGTTCTTATCGAATTCCACCACGCCAAAACGCTCCGGGTCGGGAACTTGTTTGGCAAAGACCATACCGCCGGACTTAAAGGACTTGATGGCTTTGGCAAAATCGTGGTCCAGAAAGATATTGTCGCCCAAAATCATAGCGACTTTGTCTTTGCCGATAAAGCTTTCACCGACTATGAAAGCATCGGAGAGGCCGCGTGGCGCGTCTTGAATCTCGTAGGAAAAACGGGCGCCGAATTCTTTGCCGGACCCCAGGAGATTCAGGAAATGACCGGCATAGTCCGGCGCGATGATGATGAGAATATCTTTTATTCCGGCGTCAAGCAGGGTTTGCAGCGGATAATAAATCATCGGCTTATTATAAACCGGCAGGAGCTGTTTGGAGGTGATTTTGGTAAGCGGCCGCAGGCGCGTCGCCCGCCCGCCGGCTAATATTATGCCTTTCATAGTTTGTCCTTTTTTTACTGAACCAATTGCTATTATGACAATTAATAATTATACTCAATAAGGATTGTAACAGGTGTGGACATTGAATACAATATTAAATGTTGTCATTGCGAGGGGGCCCATTGGGGCGCTCCCTCGTTTCCTCGGGATAAACTCCGCAATCTGACGTAACCGTCATCCCGACTGAAGCCCCACAGTGGGGGGCGAAATGGAGGGATCCCTCGACTCCGCAGACTACGCTCGGGATGACTCTGGTGAGTCAGATTGCCGCGTCGCCCACGGCCCCAGTGGGTCGGGGCTCCTCGCAATGACAAGGTGAATATAGTTTCTTAATTTATGTAATTCATAATTCTTTATCTATGAGCATTACTAAAAAACTACTTTCCGGCAGTTTAATTGTTCTCGTCGGCACCTTGGTAGGAAACTTCGGCGCCTATATTTTTAATATGCTCGTCGGGCGCTTTTTGGGACCCGACCAGTACGGCGATTTCACGACTCTTATGTCGCTTATGGCGATACTCACCATCGGCACGGGGGCGCTTATGACTGTCACTATGAGATATTCCGGCGAGTTCTACGCCCTCGGCGACTACAAGAATTTAAGAAAGTTTTTTTGGGTATTTACCAGGTACGCCGTCTATCTCGGTCTGTTGATTGTCATCGTAGGAATGTTGCTGGCGCGTCCCATCGGCAACTTCTTCTCCATTCACGAAACATTAAGTTTGGTAATCATTTTTCCAACTATGGCCATCAGCCTACTGGGTCTCGTGGGACGGGGATATTTACAAGGTATGCAGAAATTTAATCACTTTGCCATTTCCGGCATTATCGAGACTGCTTGCCGCATTATTTTCGGCGTCGGGTTGATAGCTCTAGGGTTTAAGATAGCCGGCGCGATGGCCGGCGTAGCCGTGGCGACCGGCGCGGCCTACATATATACTCTCTTCCCTTTGCGCCGCGAGTTTAGACACGCTCGAACCCAAAAGAGCGCGAAGCGCCACAGTGTCAATCGCAAGGAAATCTGGCAATATTCGTGGCCAACTCTTATAGCTACCGCCCTTTTGGCTATTTCTATCAATTTGGATATTTTAGCTGTTAAGCACTACTTTCCCGCCAGCGACGCGGGTGTCTATGCCGCCCTCTCAACTATCGGAAAAATTATATTTTATGTTACAGCGCCCATAGTCAGCGTGATGTTTCCGCTTGTTACGGAGAGGCGTGTCAAGGGCAATAAACACTACAAGATCTTTTTGCTATCTTTAATTATGATACTCGTTGGCGCGACCGCGGTGCTCGGGATATATTATGTTATGCCGGGCACCGTCATACGAATTCTTTACGGCGCGGAGTTCACTAAATATTTCTACTTCCTGCCGGAAATCGGCTTTGTCTTTTTTCTCTTTTCCGTCGCCAACTTTATGGTCAACTACTTTTTAGCCATTAAAAAGTTTATGTTTATACCAATATTTTTCGTTATCACCGCCGTACAGTTGCTTGCCCTAATCCTGCACCACGGCAGCTTTGAAACGGTTATCAAGATATTTATTGGCAGTTATGGTTTGCTTTCAGCATTGCTTATGGTATATTATATTATTCTTAAGAGGATGCAGTTCGCTCAACTACTTAGGGGGGAATATCATTAGTCTGTGAGAGTTTGTAAAGTTCATCAAGTTTATAAGGTTTATAAGGTGGGAATATGATTATTGATTTACCATCATGGCAAACCCAAAGCTTTCCATTATCATCCCCGCTTACAACGAAGAGCGGAATATTTACCGAACTCTTGATGCCCTAGTCAAGACGCAAGACGCGCTCAATTACGACTATGAAATCCTGGTGGTGATTGACGGCTCGCCCGACAATACCGCCAGCGAATCTCGTCGCCATCCTTCGCCGCGCGTTCAAGTTCTGGAATATTCCCCCAACCGAGGCAAGGGTTACGCTATCAAGTATGGTGTCCGACACGCGCGAGGTGAATTTATTACCTTTACCGATGCCGGCGGCGACTTTGCGCCGGACCAGTTTGATAAATATCTTAACCTTCTTGAGCTCTTCAAGGCCGATATTGTCATCGGTTCCAAGCGCCACCCTGCATCTCGCGTCCACTACCCGACGCTCAGGCGCATATATTCTAAAATCTATTACCTGATGATTCGAGTGCTCTTCGGCTTGCGCGTTACCGACACTCAAGCCGGCATCAAATTTTTCACGCGGGAATACGCCCAAAACGTCCTGCCGCGCTTAGTCGTTAAGCAATACGCCTTTGACCTTGAGATGCTAGTTGTCGGCCGCCAGCTTGGCTTTACCCGCGTCTTCGAAGCGCCAGTGGAGCTGGAATTCAACCCGTCCACTAGCGGCATCGGCTATCGAGCGATTAGAGATATTATTATTGACACCTTGGCGATTTTTTACCGAGCCAATGTGCTGAAATACTACACGGGGAAAGTTGGGAGTATGGCGTTAGACGTAGGTCGGCTCACACCCAGCGACCAGCGACAAACGACCAGCGACAAACGACCAGCCACTCACCTTCTGACCGGTGGCGCCGGTTTCATCGGCTCCCACTTGGCCGAGCGTCTGCTTGATATGGGCCAGCGCGTAATATGTGTTGATAATCTCATAACCGGCAATCTCGACAATATCAAGCACTTGTGCTCCAACCCTAATTTTCAGTTTATAAAACACGACATCTGCCGACCCTTTGCCGTTCGGGAAAAGATTGACTACATCGAAAATTTAGCTTGTCCGGCCTCGCCCATTGATTATCGCAAACTCCCCCTCGCGACGCTTAAAGTCAACTCACAGGGCACAAAAAATATGCTCGACCTTGCCCGCCATCACAAGGCCAGATTTTTTCATACCTCGACTTCCGAGGTTTACGGCGACCCCAAGGAACATCCCCAATCTGAAAGTTACTTGGGTAACGTTAACCCGTACGGCGAGCGGTCTTGCTATGACGAGGGCAAGCGTTTTGCCGAAGCGCTCGTTTATATCTATCGCCACGACCACGGGGTAAATACCGGTATGATTCGCATATTCAACACTTACGGCCCCCGTATGCGGCCGCGCGACGGCCGCGTGGTCTCGACCTTTATCCGCCAAGCGCTCGCGGGCGAAGACCTGACCGTTTACGGCGACGGCTCGCAAACGCGCTCGTTTTGCTACATAGACGATCAAATTGACGCTCAAATCAAAATGATTTATTCTAACGAAGAGGGTCCGGTAAATGTCGGCAATCCGTGCGAGTTTACTAT
>DATEBX010000012.1:0-5025 GCA_035287145.1 Patescibacteria group bacterium
TCCCTGCCAACGACGACGCGCCGAAATCCATCAAATTAATTCTCGATTTAATCGGCGAAACAGTAGCGGCGAATTATAAATCTCCAGACGCGGCACCCGCCGCGCCGCCCACGCCCGAAAAACCCGCCAAAACCACCAAAGTTAGATAATAATACGACTTGCGCAAAAAATATTCTTCGAGTGAGCCCCGACCCCACTGGGGTCGGGAGGGGCGAATCGAGAAGTCTCTGTGGGAATAGTTCTCGACTCATTCCATTCGCTCGAACAATAAAACTCGTAAGTCGTGTAGGAAAAAACTTATGACTTCTTCCACCGAAAACATTAAAAAACTGCGTGAGCAAACCAGCGCCGGTGTGCTCGACATAAAAGAAGCTCTGGACCAAGCCGAGGGCGACGTTGACGCGGCTTTGAAGATACTGAAGGAAAAAGGTGCCAGCATTGCCGCTAAAAAAGCTGCTCGCGCGACCAGCCAAGGTTTGATAGAAACCTACACCCATATGGGTCGTGTCGGCGCGATGGTGGAAGTCAATTGCGAAACCGACTTTGTGGCGCGCAACACGGAGTTTAAGGAACTGGCGCACGAACTTGTTTTGCAGGTGGCATCGCTTGATAGCGATAAACTGGAAGATTTACTCGCCATGGAGCTTATTAAAGAGCCGTCAAAAACCGTTCAAGAACTCATTACGGAAAAAATTGCCAAACTCGGCGAAAACATCAGGGTTCGCCGCTTCTGCCGCTATGTCCTAGGGGGAGAGTAACTGTAGAGCCATACAAGCTATAAAAGCCATAAAGGTTTTTATACTCTTGTTCTCCTATAGCTCTACAGCTTTACAGCTTCTACGGCTTATTCTCTTACATCAAGATTGTAAGAGACGTAGGATACTTGCCAAATAATTAGACTAGTATTATAGTAAAGAATAGTCGGAGGGGCATGAAGCAAAGAACTCCAAGGTTAGTAGATAAGTACTGTCTTGCAAAAACCGTCACCATACTTACGGGCGTTCTTTTTATGCTCGGTTTTGTGCTAGCGCCGGCCGGCAGCGCGCAGGGAGCGAGCGTCAGTGAACTGCAAAAGCAAAAGCAGGACCTTCAAAATCAAATAAACCAAAACCAGCAACTGGCGCAACAGAAGCAAGCCGAAGCCGATAGATTGACCGGTCAGATCACTGGCATTGAAGGTGATATTACAGCGACAGAACAGAAAATCAGCCAGACAATGGACGAAGTTACTGGTGTCAATGCCGATATCGCGTCAACTCAATCTCAAATCGAAACCAAACAACAAGAACTTGTAGTTCATAATAACAATCTTAATAAAACCATTGTTGAGCTCTATCGCGCCACCAACAAAGCGACTTACCGGTCGACTTTGATGCTTATACTTTCGAGCAATGATCTTGCGGCGGCGACGGAAGGCGGGACACAGCTAACCGTTCTACAAGAACAAATTGATGGGACTATTAAAAAAGTCGAGAAAATTAAGGCCGACCTGGAAAAAGTGAAAGCCGATCTGGCCGGCCAGAAATCTACCCTAGACGGTCTTTTGAGTCAGCAACAGAGCCAGGATAGAGCTCTCTTGGCGCAGCGCAATTACAAGGAAAGTTTGAAGCAAGGAGCCGAACAAGTTGCCGAAGAGGCAGTTGCCGCGACCAAGAAAGCGGAAAAACAAATAGGTTCGGTTGACGATGCCATCCGACGCGCTTTGGCGGCGACCGGCAATAAGTCAGTTGGTTATCTAACTGGCAAGAGTGTGGGGGCGGGCACTATCATAGGCTATATGGGCAGTACCGGTAATTCAACGGGTCCTCATTTGCACTTAGAGGTTCGTCAACAGGGCAGTTATGGCGGAGATGGCAATATTAATGATTTCCTAAATATTGGCTATTACAATACGAGTAATCCGGCAAGCAATTGTAGTATAGGTATGAACGGTAACAGCTTGAACTTGAATTTTGGCTTAGCTAAACCCATGAACAATCCGCGCTATGTGACAGCGTGCTGGGGTTATGGCGGTTATGGCGATAGCGGCTACCACGGCGGTGTAGATATGGTAGAGTACAACGGCGCGCCTATTCTAGCCGCAAAAAGCGGGACGGTTATCTTCCATGGCGGCCTTGGCGGTTGGGGCAACGCGGTGGTAATTTACCATGGCAGTGGCCTTTGGACTCTGTACGGCCATATGCTCTGATTTGCTGGAAGCAAATCAGAGAAATTCATAACTTCCAAATATCAAATTCCTCTGGCATGGATGCCGTTTTATTGTTCGAGCCCCACTGGGGCGAGAACTATTAAGGTGATTAGTTCTCACCCCTCGACTTCGCTCGGGGTTTGAACGATAAGATAGATATTAATACCATTTCTTGCCAGTGGTATTTTTGTTGTATAGTAAAAATATGGACAACGACGAAAATATTGAAAAAATTGTGGCGGTTGAGCAAGCGGAGGGAGAGGAAGAACTCGAGGGGAGTTTGCGTCCCCGCAAGCTCGGCGAATACATCGGGCAAAACCATGTTAAGAAAAACTTGCGCGTCTTTATGGCCGCCGCGGGCAAGCGGGGCGAGTCGCTCGACCATATCTTAATTTACGGGCCGCCCGGCCTCGGCAAAACCACACTGGCTCATGTCATAGCTCACGAAACGGAGCACAACATCAGGGCGACCAGCGGCCCCGCCATAGAGCGGCCGGGTGACTTGGCGGCCATTCTTACCAATCTGCAGGACGGCGACATTCTATTTATTGACGAGATTCACCGCTTGAATCGGCTAGTGGAAGAAGTGTTATATCCGGCGATGGAGGATTATGTTTTGGACCTTGTTATCGGCAAGGGCCCGTCGGCGCGCACTCTGCGCCTCGACTTGCCCAAGTTCACTTTAGTGGGCGCGACGACGCGTATGAGCTTAATCTCCTCGCCCATGCGCGACCGTTTCGGTTTGGTCCTCCCGCTGGAATTTTACGACGACGCGGACATTGCTCAAATTATCAAACGGTCGGCCGGAATCCTTGAGGTGGATGTGGACGGTAAAGCGCTGCCAATATTAGCGAGCCGCTCGCGCAAGACGCCGCGCATCGCCAACCGCATCTTAAAGCGCGTTCGTGATTTTGCTCAAGTCCACCATCAGGGCAAAATTGACGCGAGTATCGCCGAGAGCGCGCTCGGCGACCTGGACATTGACCCGCTCGGCCTTGACCGCACCGACCGTCGCTTGCTTTTGACTCTGGCGGAGAAGTTTGGTGGCGGGCCGGTGGGGCTGGGGACACTCGCGGCGGCGACGGCGGAGGAAACAGAAACCGTCGAAGAGGTCTACGAGCCGTTTTTATTGCAAATTGGTTTTTTGGAACGCACCCCGCGTGGCCGCAAGATTACGCCCCGCGCCCTTGAACACTTAAAGATTAAACTGCGCAACGACAGCCAAAAAACATTGTTTGAAGGGTAAAGAATTATTCCCAGCGAGGCAAATAATCCCCTTCTGTCATTGCGAACCCCAGTGGGGTGAAGCAATCTGAATGTTAAGGTAGGATTGCCGCGCTTCCGTTGGTCGCTCGCAATGACAAAATAATTATCTTAGTTTGAATAGCTATCCCGTGTGTCATTGCGAAGTAATCTGAAGCAATCCTACCATATGAACTCCCGCTCTTATTATGTTTATATTCTAACCAATAAGAACAATACGGTATTTTATACAGGCGTGACTAATAACTTAGAAAAGAGAATGTATGAGCACCGCCATAAACTTACTTCCGGTTTTACCGCTAAATACAACTTAGGGAAATTAGTGTATTTCGAAGAGACAAATGATATCAATGCTGCCATTGCAAGAGAGAAACAAATCAAAGGCGGCCCTCGAAGGAAGAAAATCGAACTTATAAATCGTATAAATCCTGATTTTAAGGATTTGTTAGGGTAGGATTGCCACGCTTCCGTTGGTCGCTCGCAATGACAAAATAATTATCTTAATTTGAATAGCTATCCCGTGTGTCATTGCGAAGTAATCTGAAGCAATCCTACTATAAGACGGCCTCGTAATGACAAAAAGAAAAATGACAAAAAATCTATTTATCACCTCGCTTGTATTTTTTGCAATTCTAATACTATTCCCTGCGCCCGAAGCGCAAGCCGCCGCAAACGCGCGTGATGTCGTTTTCTATGAAATAATGTGGGCCGGCTCGGATGCATCAACCGCCGATGAGTGGTTTGTGCTTAAAAACAATACTGATAAAGATATCGAACTTGATGGTTGGCGGGTAACCTACCTGAAGGGTGATGATGACAAAGAGGAACCGATGGTATCTTTGAAGGGGAAAATACTGGCTGGCGGATATTTTCTGGTGTCAAACTTTAAAGCGGAAGATAAAGAGTCGGCGTTTAGAATCGCACCAGACATGAGTTCGCCCGATCATAATACTGTTAGTTTAAGAAATGAATACCTCGAGATAAGATTGTACGATAGCGCACCAGCAATTGACACAACACCCATTGACGTAGCGGGTGATAGGAGTGTAAGAAAACCCTTCGGCGGAAGTAACGGTGATAAGACAAAAAAACTTCCCAAAGCATCAATGGTACGAGTTAACACTAGTATTGATGGTGGGCTCAAGGAAGCGTGGGGGACAACGGAAGTCCAGTGTAATATTGATTTTGATAAGACAGAACTGGCGACGCCGCAATCGTCGGATACCGATACAAAATGTCATCCGCCGAGCGTACAACTACTTAATAATTGGCCGAAGTCGTTAAAGCTCGGCGAGTCGTTTACCGCACAGCTGAAGATTAGTGATGAAGTCGATACTAGTGTCAGCGGCAGTATCAACGGCACTAACGAGCAGTGGCCGGTGGGGGTGGTCGTTTCGCAAGAACTGAAATGCGACACGGTCGGCGAAAAGGAGATTAAAATCACAGCGACCGACAGTAAGGGGTCAACAGGGTATCTTATTGATAAAACTACCAATAAATCCTTTGCTCTCAAGTGTTGCGACTCCGGAGCGGTGGTTATTCACGAAGTCCTGCCGGCGCCGAAGACCAGTGAT
>DATEBX010000013.1:0-32174 GCA_035287145.1 Patescibacteria group bacterium
GCTGGCAATATGGCCTTAAAGTTGCCACCATTCAATATCAAAATAAAATCACCGGCGAGAAGATTAAATTGGGTCAAAAATTGACCTTGCCGCCGGGTGATGTCAGCGCCACCGTCATCGCCAAAGCCAAGGCCAAAGAACAAGCCGCTCAAAACAAAAAGCTCCTGGCATCGGCAACAACCAGCTCGAGGAGGCTTACCACGCGAGAGAAGGCCAGCGGTTATACCGGTGACGAGTCGGGCGGTGGTTTTGTTAAACCTATGAATTACAACTACATTTCGCGCCGCCTACAAAGAGGACACACCGGTACCGATATGATTGCTCCGGTCGGCACCACGGTGGTGGCGGCCAAGGGCGGCAAAGTAATAGAGGTCTCTTACGGATGGTCGGGCGGTTACGGCATAATGATTTTAATCGACCACGGCGGCGGAGTTAAAACTCGCTACGCTCACCTTTCAAACGCTAAAGTTTCGGCTGGCGAAATAGTCGGGGCCGGTGAAGTTATAGCCGCCTCCGGTAATACCGGCCGCTCGACGGGGGCTCATCTTCACTTTGAAGTTATAAGCGGCGGCCGCTACCAAGCCCCGTTCTGACGTAACCGTCATCCTGAGCGACCAAGTCATCGAGGAAGTCGAAGGATCTCAACTTTACCCTCCAACCTTGTCCAGAGGGGTTATTGATGTTAATCTTTAATTATGATAGATATAGCTAAAATTGAAATTCAGGCGGGCAAAGGCGGAGACGGCTCGGCTAGCTTGCGCCGTGAAAAATATATTCCCAAAGGCGGTCCCGACGGCGGCGACGGCGGCGACGGCGGCGACATCGTGTGTCTGGCGACTAGAGAAATAAATACTCTGACCGACTTTCATCGACTCACCAAGTATAAGGCGCCAGGTGGTGAGGCGGGACAAAAGAAAAAAATGCACGGCGCGGGTGGCAAGGATTTAATTATCCGTGTTCCCGTTGGTACAATCATCAAAGACACAGAGGGACATACCATCGCTGATTTAACGCGCGATGGTGAAAGGGTGATTTTAGCGCGTGGTGGGCGTGGTGGCAAGGGTAATGTTCATTTCGCGACAGCCACTCACCAAACGCCGCGCGAATTCGAGCCGGGTAAGCCAGGCGGAAAAGCCCTGCTTGACTTAGAGCTTAAACTGCTTGCAGATGTCGGTCTCATTGGTTTGCCCAACGCTGGCAAATCAACGCTTCTGGCCACATTGACATCCGCCAAGCCGAAAATCGCGGCGTATCCGTTTACAACCTTGGAGCCGATTTTGGGGGTAGCGCGCTATAAAAAAGTGATATATGTCGTGGCTGATATTCCGGGGCTTATCGAAGGCGCGGCGGGCGGGAAGGGCTTGGGCGATCAATTCCTGCGTCATGTCGAAAGAACAAAAGTTCTAGTCCATCTCGTGCGCGCCGATGCTGTGGAACCGGCCCAAGATTACCGTATCATTCGCCAAGAGCTCGAAATGTTTAAGTCCACTTTGACCAGAAAAAAAGAACTTCTTATTGTTAGCCAGGCGGATAGAGTCAATGCCGCTTCTCTCAAAAAAACCGTAAGCGCTCTTAAAAAACTGAATCCGACAGCCATAGTCCTATCTTCGGTAGCCCGACAAAATATCGACAAACTTCAAGACAATATCATCAAATATCTTAGCTCATGAGATGGCAAGCTATTATTACAATGTCTGCCTTAACCGCCCCGCGGCGCGGCTCAAAAGCGCTTATACGTACTCCTACGAAACCAAGATAAGTATTGGTACGCTCGTACAAGTACTTTTTCACGGCCGCCGCGAAACAGGCGTTATTATTAGCTCGCCTCCGAAACCCACTATTGCGCCTAGCCGTGTTCTAGCTCTCCAAAAGGTTCTCTCACCCCAGCCGGCTATCGCGCCCCGGGCTATCCGGCTGGCAGAGTATCTGGCTTGCTATTATCTTGCAAGCATCGGCGAAGTGATTTTTGCCATGCTGCCGGGTTCTGCATTGGCTAATAAGATGCCGCTGGCACTGGATTATTTTTCCGCCTCCCGCCCAAGCCAACCAGTCGTCATAACGGGCAATTTCAACGAAAGAATGACGGCTTATTTGCCGGCGGTGAATGCCGCCCTCGCCCGGGGCGGACAGATTCTCCATATTGCGCCCAATCGACGTTTGAGTAAGTATGTTTACACTTACTGGCAAAATATATTTTCCGCGGCGGCCGTGGTTGATACAAGCTCCATAAAATCAAATCCGGAGCAGCTTAATGCTTATCGGCAGATTGCCGAAGGGAGAATCAATATTGTCGTTGGGACGCGCAAAACCATCTTTTCTCCGCTCAAACACTTGGCTCTTATTATAGTTGAGGAGCCGTCCAATTTTGGTTACTATAACGACCAAAAACCGGCCTACAATTTGCGGGTGGTGGCGGAGACCATCAATGAGCTTTATCGCACCCCCATTCATTTCGGAATGGGTGTTTTGGACGAGGAGTCACTGTGGCGGGTCAAACACGGACACTGTAAGCTAAGGCGCGGACGCGCGTCCACCCAGCCGGAGGCGGTTTGGATGGAAGGGGATTACCGCCAGGAAATTGACCGCAGGACACAGCGGGCAAAATTGGTAGTAGTGCCTTTTGCCAAGGGCAAGTTAATGCAAGGAAACTTTGCGCCTGAAAAAATAGCTCAAGAAATAAAATCTTTGCCGGTGCAAATTGTAGCGGGCGGCGCGACTCCGCCCGACCTCACTCGCGCCGGCCCGCTGGCTCTTGTCGCCAGCGCTAAAATCGTTGATTATCCCGAGCTGATTTTCGAAGAAACCGTTATCCTCGCCGCCGACATTTGGCTGTCATTTCCTACCCCTCACGCCATTGGCAATTTCCTGCGCCTTTATTGGCGGCTGCGCGCGCAAACTAAAACTCGATTTATTATCCATAGCCGTCGTCCGTTGCCTCTTGTCCAAAAACTTATCCACCAGCCACCCGCCAAAGTATTAGTCGCGCTTATGAAGCAAAACCACCAGCTGGATTTGCCGCCTTTCACGCACCGCTTGGTGGTGGATGCCCGCAAGCCGGCCGAGCTGTCTAACTTTGCCGCTAAGGCCTTTGGCCGGAGCGTGAGCGCCGACGGCGCGCTTTACGTCCCCCGCCGCCTCTGGCCCCTTGGCGCCGCCGCCGCCGACCGCCTCTACTCCCTCAGCCGCAAAATCACCATCGACGCCCCCCGCTAAGAAACCAGGGAACCAGGGGACGGCAGGGAACCAGGGGACGGTTCTCTTTTACCCTGTACTTTCGGCTTTTTTAAGTAAATTACGATTGATTTTTTGTTGCTCATTGTATCTTTGTCCCTTGCTACCCCAAGTATTCTTATGGAAAGTATCTTCTATCATCTGGCTCACTATCAGTTTTCGGTATTGCACCTGGCGTTCTTTCGGAGTTTTGCCCAACGCATCGTATAAAAAATCCGGCGTAACTAATTTATTATCCTTACCTTTTGCATAAAAGCGATAGCTTGAATATTTATAATCTTCGGGTTTTTCAACTATACCGCGTCTTGTTGGATTGAGTTCAATATATTTACCGCATTGAGTGAAATAGGCATCTTTGCCGACCGGCTGGCTTTTGTACCGGTCTTGCCAGAAATGTCCCACCCAGTTATATAGCTGTCTATAATGATGGAAATACGCCAAATTAAGTCTTTTCATAAATAAAGAGAAATCATTGGCTTTTCTGGTTTGAACCAGTAAATGAGTATGATTTGGCATTAAGCAGTAATGATAAAGGTCAAAGGGGTGCTCCTGCTTGTATTTTGTAACTAATTCAAGAAAGTAATAATAGTCTTCGTTGGCTCTAAATACAACATTACGATTGTTACCCCTGGTCATGATGTGGTAAAAGCTGCGAGATAATAATAAGCGTGGGGGTCTTGGCATGATTTTATATTATCACGTCGTAACGAAAAAGCCGAATTATCAGGTAAAAAGAGAACCGTCCCCTCTGCCGCTCCGTCCCCTCTGCCGCTCTGCCGATGGCGGCTTCGTCGACGTGCCGTACTTCTATTTCGACGATGGCAAGGTCAAGTTCTGCACCGGCTGGGTCGCCGACCCGAGCGAGTGCTATGGTGCCGCCTCCGGTTTCCTCCGCAGTAAACATCGACTCTTGCGGCATTGAGTTCTTGAATCTTTTGAAAAATCGATTCTCGAGTTCCCTACCGCGGAGCGGTCGCGACAAATTGGGCTACCCGCTTCCTTACGACGGATAGCCCTTTCTTTTAAACAGAAGGAGGGACCGGAAGGGGGACAGGAGGGACCGGAAGGGGGACGGTTCTCTTTTACCCTGTACTTTCGGCTTTTTGATGTTTATTTTTTGAGGACAATCAAACTTTCACTAAGATAAGAAACGTAGGCCACGACATATCGTGCGAATTTTGGCAGAGGCGTGTTAGCTGCGAGATTGCTTCCTCCACGATTTTATCGGGGCTCGCAATGACACATTTTAGCTATTAGCGCGTGATATTCGAGTGTCATCTGGGATTGTTTTATTCGAGTGCATTAGCGTGATTAGGCGCGTTTTTGCGCGCCTTCGCTTGACATAATTTGAGTTCCTGATAGAGTATGGCACTGTATGGGACAAATACTCCAAATCATCGAATTAGTGCTGGCCATTGTCATAATTTTGTCCGTGCTACTGCAACAGCGCGGCTCGGGCATGGGTGGTGTTTTCGGCAGTGAATTTTCCGCCTACCACTCCCGCCGCGGCTTTGAAAAATTCCTCTATTATTTAACGATTGTGAGCGGTGTTCTCTTCTGCGCGACGGCTCTAGTTAGCATCTACTTGGCCACGCGATAACTTATGAAACCGTTTATTCGCCGGCTCCTGGCCGGCTTGCAGCAAATATGGCAAACGATACGGGGCTTTCGTCGCTATTTCTCCCGTGCCGAGAGGGGTGTGATACTCGGACTCCTGCTGATCGCGCTTGGCAGTATGGGTTTTTGGGTGAGGGACGCGCTGGTGCGCTCCGGCCGAGTGTCGGCCGGCAATATGGTTTACAGCGAGGGCTGGGTTATTAAGGACCCCAAGGTGACGCTTGATTTCGGCCGCCTGACGAGAGCAGGACTAACGCGCTTTGATGCCGCCGGCCAGGTGGTTGGCGATATGGCGGAAAGCTGGGAAGAAAGCGCTGATAGGCAGACATATACTTTTCACATCCGTCCGAGCATTCAAGCCAGCCAGCTGATGGGCTATATTAGCCAGGATAAAAGTGTCTATGGCGGCGCCGAAGCCAGCGCGCCGGACGAGCAAACGCTAGTACTTCAGCTCAAACAGCCGCTTAATTATTTTTTAAATATTACCACCCACTCTGTTTACCCCTACGGCCCGTACCGGCTGGAACGGCAGACGGCCAATGCCGTAACTTTGGTCGCGGCGCGCGATTATCATCTTGGTCGGCCGAAAATTGGCCGAGTGGTGATTCGGCTTTACAAGAACCAAAACGAGCTCTCCAAGGCGGTGGCGAAAAAACAGGTTTTAGCGACCGCCGACCTCACCAGTGAAATACCCGATCTTAAAGTCCAACGCGTTGCCCTGCCGCGTTTCGTCAGTCTTTTCTTAAATATCGCCCGTCCGCCGTTTAGCGATAAAGAAACAAGACGCAAACTTGTTCAGGGCGAGAACCTAGCCGATAAACACCTGAAAATTACGCTGGCAAGCAATTCAGTGCCGGAAGTGGACCGCGAGCTACAAGGAGTGCTCGATAAGTTCAGCCAGCAGGGCGTTGAGGTTACCGTTACCAAACAAGATTCGCTCACCATAGTGCAGGATACCATTGCTCGCCGCGATTACGACGCCCTGCTTTTTGGCATTGACTATGGTTACGGTGAGGATTTGTACCCTTTTTGGCACTCTTCGCAAGCCACTTCAAGCGGCAGTAATTTCGTCGGTTTGCAAAATAAAACACTGGACAAAAAGCTGGAAGAGGCGCGTACTACCAATGATCAAGGGAAACGCAAGGAATTGGTGGACCAAATCAAAAACATTATCAAAGACGAGTTTGTCGAGATGCCTATTAGAGAGGAAATGTTGATTTACCAGTCATCCAACAATGTCGGCGGCAACGAGATTGCCAAATTATTCGACCCGCTGGATCGCTTTTCCAACATCACCGCTTGGACCGTCACCGGCAAATAGCGCTGTACTCTCGAGCCGATTTATGGTATAAAAGCAGTATGCCGAAGTGGCGGAATTGGCAGACGCGCACGGTTCAGAGCCGTGTGAACGCAAGTTCGTGTGGGTTCAAGTCCCACCTTCGGCACCAGTTGTCTCCTTGATGTGGATGTGATTCAGTAATCAAGATACAATATAAAGCGATATTAGCCCAGGTGGCGGAATCGGTATACGCGTATGCTTGAGGTGCATATGGCCGCAAGGCTGTGCGGGTTCAAGTCCCGCCCTGGGCACCAAACTTCGCCTCCTTACGTCGGCTTCGCTTGGCAAGCCAATTGAATAAAAGCGAAGTTTGTCCCGCGCTGTGCCGCCCCGAAGCTTTAAGCGAAGGGCGGAAGCCCCATCGGGGCGAAGTGGGACATCTGCAAGAATATAACTTCGCGTGGCACGCTAAATTGGAAGAAATAATTTATAAATCGATATACAGAAATCACCTAAGATTTCTGTTTTAGTTATAGGGCGCTTGCGTTAGGTGAAAACTTGCATTACAATAATTTACTATGGCAAAAAAAGCGGTTGAGGTTAAAAATCTGGTCAAGGCCTTTAAGGGTGGGGTGAAGGCCGTTGAAAGGATATCGTTCTCCATCGACGAAGGCGATTTCTTCGGTTTCTTAGGTCCTAACGGTGCCGGCAAGACAACGACCATGAGAATCTTAGCAACGCTCACTAAACCGACGAGCGGCCGGGCGCTGGTTAATGGCTTTGATGTGATTAAAAATCCCAACGAAGTGCGCCGTTCCATCGGTTTTGCCATGCAAGCGGTCGGTCTCGACGACCTCGCCACCGCTTGGGAGAACCTTCAGCTTATTGGGTGTCTTTACGGCATGAGCCGCAAGGAAGCCAAAAAACGCGCCGGTGAGCTGTTAAATTTGCTTAAGCTAGAAAATGCCGCTGACCGATATGTCGCTAAATATTCCGGCGGCATGAGACGCCGCCTTGACATCGCCGTCGCGCTCATGCACCGACCCAAGATATTATTCCTAGACGAGCCCACCGAGGGATTGGATCCGCCCGCCCGCCGTGTGGTTTGGCAGTATTTGGAAAATCTCAACCGCGATGGCGTCACAATTTTTCTGACGACTCACTATATGGAGGAGGCGGATTATCTTACGCGTAATCTTGCTATCATAAACGGCGGAAAAATTGTCGCCGCCGGCACGCCGCAAGATTTGAAAAAATCTATTCACGAATCGCACATCGAGGTGGAGCTCAAGGAAAAAAAGCGGGCTAGTGAGATTATTTGCCAAAAATTTTCCAATCTGCCATGTCGCAACACTGCTACCGGCCTAGAGATTGTTTCGCGAAACGGCGAGGCGGACCTGCATCGCATTATTAAAATACTGGGGGATGCAAAAGTTCGCGTTAAGGGTTTCAATTTGCATACGCCAACACTTGAGGATGTTTTTTTGAAATTTGCCGGTCACGGTTTTGAAAACGACGAAGCAGGCAAGGGTGTTGACCCGTACTTGGCTATGAGGAGGCGAGGATGAACGATTTTTGGCGCCCGTCCGGCCATCTTTTTATTCGCGCTCTCAAACAGTCAACCAGACCATTGGCGGCGCTCTTGCCCAGTTTCTTTATGCCGTTTTTCTTCTTTCTAGTTAATTCGGCGGCCTTTCAAAGCATAACCGCTTTGCCGGGTTTTACGGCCGAGAGCTACCTGGCGTTTTACGCGCCGGTGGCACTACTCATGGCCGTATTCTTTAGCTCGGGCGACGCGGGCTTTGAGCTTATGCTCGATATCACTTCCGGCTATTTTGAAAAACTTATGCTGACGCCTATTTCCCGCTACGCCATACTTTTGCCGAGGATTTTGGCAATGGGGGTGAGAGCAATGGCGCAAGGACTGATTGTCTTCGCGCTATTAATGCTCTTCGGCGCGCCGTACCGCGGCGGAGTATTTGGTGCCTTCGAGCTCCTGGGCCTGGTTGCCCTATTTGGTATGGGTTGGTCGGGCATTGGCCTAACGTTGGCGGCACTGACCAAAAACCCCAGGGTTCTGCAGTCGTCATTTATCTTGGTTTTTCCCTTGACTTTCATTACGACAGCCCAACTTCCCAAGGAACTATTGACGGGTTGGTACAAGGTGGCGGTCGGGCTTAATCCCATTACTTATGTTCTGGAAGGCATACGCACTATTATGACGCGTGGCGGCGGATTCTCTCACGAGATTATAATCGCCTATGTCGTCGCACTTGCCTTGCTCGCGGTCACGAGCACAATTGCCGTTTGGTCCTTCCGCCGCTCCGCCAGCTGACAATTTTTATTGTCATCCTGAGCGACCAAAGTATTCCGAGGGAGTCGAACGGATCCCCATTACCACCGCGTAGGTGGTAATGGGTTGATGAGATACAAAAGGGAAGCCCGCCGGAAGCGGCGGGCTGGTACACGTGCGTGGTGAACACGGGGCGCGGTTCGGTGCGGCACTAGTTGCCGATTACGGCCATAGCTCCGGTGCGAATTTTCTCTATCTTGCGACGGACGCGGCAAAGGGCGTTGTCGACAGACTTTGGGGTGGAGCCCTGTTCTTCCGCAATCTCTTGGTATGATTTGCCCTTGGAGCGACCGGTGAAGGCGGCCCATTCAATTTGAGAAAAGCTACGTCGGAGCAGTGCTCGCAACTGGCGGTTTGCTTCGCGAGTTATGAGTGACTGTTCGGGGTCGGGAACTACTTTGTCAGCGAAGATGTCAACTCGCGGCTCATCATCGTCGCGGGGTCTTTCGTCGAGCGAGGAGGCGTAGATATGCGGCCCCTGCTTCTTGCCGTTTCCCGTCTTGACTGCGCTGATCATCTGCCGCTTGATGCAGATGTTGGCGAAGGTGCGGAACGAGCAGCCGCGGTCAGGACGGAAATCACGGATGGCCTTGAAGAGGCCAATCATGCCCTCCTGAATCATGTCGTCGCGGTCGGCGCCATGGAGGAAGTAGGAGCGGGACTTGAACAGCACGACCGACTTGTACTTCTGGAGCAGGCGATCTATAGCTACCCCATCGCCATCTTGGGCAAGAAGGACAACGCGCTCATCGGGTCTCCGACTATAGCTTGTTTGCTCACGTTTGTTTGGTAGAGCTTGTCCCATGGTCTATTTCGCCTCCTTATCAATGAGCCGTGAATGCGATCTACGCCTACCATAGCAAAGGGCTGGATTTTGAGCAAGAAATATGGTAAAAATAGGGTGTTGGTGCCGAACCGATTGTGTTTTTGTTATTTGAACACGCACCCGTAGCTCAACGGTTAGAGCACTTGGTTTACATCCAAGGGGTTGTCTGTTCGAATCAGACCGGGTGCACCAAGTAAAATTACTTCCTGCAAAACGAATTACATTCTGTTATTGCAGGAGCGTAACCACTTGGCGCAGCCATATAAGGAAGTAATTTTACGCAGTCGCGTGGCGAACGAAGTGAGTTTTACGCGACATTTCGTAACTTTGAGATTTGATTTTTGCATTTTGATTTATATGTATGTCTGAGTAGCTCAGTGGTATCCTCCTTCGTAAAATCTCTTGCAGTATTCAAATTATTGAAATCTGCAAATAGATTTTACTTCGGACGGACAGGGAGCAGAGGACACCAAAAGGATTTGCTGGAGTAGCTCAGTGGTAGAGCAGAGGACTGAAAATCCTCGTGTCGTGAGTTCGATTCTCACCTCCAGCACCAAGTAAAATTACTTCCTGCAAAACGAACTACGTTCTGTTATTGCAGGAGCGTAACCACTTGGCACAGCCACATAATAAGGAAGTAATTTTACGCAGTCCCGAGACGACGCTTCTTAAATAACAGGATGTAATCCGTTTTTAAGAAAGGAGTTTTTCGGGACAACACTTGAATCACACTCCCCATCCAACAATATCCCAATGCCTCTCGATTTCACGAAACTTACCCAAATTAGCTACCTCACGGAACAGCCGCCGGCGAGCGTGGCTTATTTCTGGCCAATAGTTATTATCCTGGCCGCCGCGCTGGCAGTTTCCCTGATTTGTTGGCGCCTCGCCCGCCGCCAGCCGTCGAAAGACGTGCCGCAATATTACATACTTATAAATCTAACGCGTTGGTTGAGTATTCCGTCTCTCCTTGGTTTAATCTTGCTATTTTTCCGAAATCAAGGTATTGTATATCTTTCATGGCGCCTGTGGTTTGTTATGCTCGCATTAGTTTGGCTGGGCGCCATGGTTTGGCTCGCAGGGTACGCGATTTTCAAATATCCCAAAGAGATTCGTACCCATAATTTACGCGAATTAAAAAATAAGTATATTCCCCAACCCAAGAAATCTGGAGGTTAGCTTGGCAACCAAAACAGTAAAAACCGGCCCGGTATCCATGGACGTATTGGCCGAAGAACAAGGCGAAAAATTAGTTCCCTACCACGCCGGCGGCACGGTGGAAGTGACGGTCCTGGAAGTTACCCCGCGCAAATTGCTCGTTGACGTGGCAGGTATGGCCCAAGGAATTGTGCCCGAAAGAGAGTTCTCTTTTGATACCATCGAACTGAAGCCGGGTGATAAGGTCAACGCCTATGTCCTATCAATGGAGAATGAAGCCGGCCAGGTTATTTTATCGCTCAAACGCGCCGACCGTGAAACCTTGTGGCGAGTGCTGCAGGAGAAGCAAGAGGCCGGTGAGGTTATGACTGTTAAAGTGGCGGGCGCCAACCGCGGCGGACTTTTGGTGGAGTCGGGCGGTCTCGACGGTTTCATTCCGGTCTCCCAACTAGCGCCGGAACACTATCCGCGCGTTGAGGGCGGCAGCGGCATGGAAATCGCCCGCCGTTTGCAAACCTACATCGGGCAAAACTTCAAAGTTAAAGTGTTGAACGTCGACAAGCAGGCCAGCAAATTAATTTTTTCCGAAAAGATGACCCAAGGGCTCATGAAAGATACCGCGGTTGATACCGTCAAACTGGGCGACGTACTCGACGGAACGGTGACCGGCATTACCACATTTGGCATATTTGTTAACGCCGGCGGCATCGAGGGGCTGGTTCACATCTCGGAAATTTCTTGGGACAGGGTTGCCAATATCAATACAATGTTCGAAGTTGGCCAGGCGGTTAAAGTCAAAGTCATACAAATTGACGGCAACCGCGTTTCCTTTAGTATTAAGCGGCTCGAAGCGGACCCATGGCTTAAGGCCTATGAGGAGATGAAGCCGGGGACCATCATCAAGGGTGAGGTAACGCGGGTAACCGATTTCGGCGCTTTTGTCAAAATTACCGACCAGATTGCCGGCCTGTGCCACCTCTCGCAAATGGGCGAAAACGTGGTCGATCCAACTAAAGTTATGGCTGTGGGCGAAACACACAACTTTAAAATCGTCAGCATCGAACCCTCCACCCACCGCTGTAGCCTCCAGCTTATAACTGGTGAGGATGCGGCGGCGAGTGCGAAGCCGGCTCAGAAAAAAGTGGTTCCGGCAAAAGGAGTTAAAGAAGAAAAAGTTGCCGGAGAGTCTAAAATCTCCCAAAAAACAAAACCATGACCCTCAAGTGCAAAAACAAAAAATTAGTCGGCATAACTAAAAAAGCGACCATTGAATTTGGCGACGACCTAGCTATCAACGATATTAAAATTCCCGGTCCCGGCGAGTACGAAATCGGCGGTTTACTGGTAACAGCGCCGGAAGAAAACGTTTATTCCCTGCGCACCGAAAATGATCTCCATGTTGTTTTTTGGCACGCTCAAAAAAATAAGATATCTGCGACCAGTGACGAACTGGGTAATATCGATGTCTTAATCCTATCGCTTGGCGATGATCCCAAATCGGTGAGTGGTGTAGTAGCAGTCTTGAACGAGCTTGAGCCCGCCAAAATAATCTTGTCCACCCCAAATATTAAAGAAGCGTTTATTAAAGAAGAACAAATTCCGACCGAGACGGTGGAGAGCTGGAAAGTAGTGCCGGTCGTCGGTGAAAATAACCGCCACTTGATTCTTCTGCCATGCTCAAACGAGTAGCAGCTTGGCTCGGCCAAGCTTCTCGCGTCCTCATTATTTTTCACGAATCGCCTGATGGCGACGGCATTGCCTCGTCTTTGGCGCTGGCCCACGTTCTTTGGGAGCGGGGCAAAAAAGTTAGTTTGGTCTGCCGCGATCCGGTGCCGCCGGTTTTTAATTTTCTGCCTAAGGTCGATACTATTGCCACTGATTTTATCGTGGCGGATTATGATGTCATTTGCACCGTTGATTGCGGTGATGCCAAGAGGACCGGTTTTCCCGACCGTATTAGAAAATTCGCGCGGACCAAAAAACGACTCATTAACATTGACCATCACCTTAAAAACGACCTCCATAAAATTGCCAATATCAACCTTGTCGACAGCCAGGCCGCCGCTTCGGCGGAACTGGTATATCAAATCATAAACGCGCTGGGCGCGCGCATTGACAAACATCTTGCCACCCTCCTTCTGACTGGTCTTTTTACCGACACCGGCGGCTTTCAGCACTCCAATACGACACCGCGTGTTTTTAAGCTGGCGGCAGAATTGCTGGCTAGGGGCGGGCAGTTGCGCAAGGTTTCAAAAAATGTCTCGTCAAGCAAGCCCCTAACCACTCTCCAGCTCTGGGGCATAGCCCTTGAGCGTCTGTGGCGTACCGAGTCGGGGATTGTGGCGTCGCTTATAACACAAGAAGATTTGAGATGCGTCGGCGCGGTGGCGGACGACATTGCCGGCGCGGTCAATGTCTTAAATTCTATTCCCCAAACCAAGCTCGCCATCTTGCTGCAGGAGGAGGCAAATGGTAAAATTAAAGCCAGTTTGCGGACCGAGGAGGAGGGGGTAAATGTGGCGGCGCTGGCGGCCTACTTCGGCGGCGGTGGCCACCGCAAGGCCGCCGGTTTTACGGTTGACGGCAAACTGGCGCGTTCTTCCGGCGGCGTTTGGTGCATCGCCCTGTCATAAGAAAATCAGGTGTCATTGCGAGGAGCCCCGACCCACTGGGGCCGTGGGCGACGAAGCAATCTAGTATTAGTTAGTGGCGCGGTGGTGGAATTGGTATACACGAAGGACTTAAAATTCTTTGGCCGCAAGGCCATGTGGGTTCGACTCCCACCCGCGCCACCATAAATCAACCCAATCGCACCCCGTAGGTGTGTTTATGGTTTGTAATAATAGGATAATAGGATACAACTTCGCATCTTAACCTGTTAAAGTACACCTCGTAGGTGTCCTTTTTGGTTTGAGAAAGGTGGCGAGGGTAATCATATTTGACCCATTTCTCTTAAAGATGTAATATTTTTAGCAGTGGGCGGGTTGCTTGGCTTGTCACGCACCTTACAAACTTGGAAAGGCGGCGGTTCGCGTGGAAGGACCCTCCGATGGCTATGGCCTCAAATACGTTGTCCCCAACGATGCGTGGGGCATACAACTTTTCAATGGCCACATCCTTGAATACGTAGCCGCCAGCGGCGCGTTGGGCTTTGACGGCAAGGCCTGGCCGTGGGAACGGCTTTTGTGCTGGCTTGGACTCATCGATATCGACTCCGACTTTTTCACCGTGGTGACCAAGACCCTAACCCGTCAGCCGACTGAAGGCAATCTTCGGTGGTACGACCCCTGGTTCTGTGTGCGGCCAATTCGTGACGGGTTTGTCAATGCGGTAGGCCTTACCAACCCCGGCATTGATTGGTGGTGCCGGAAAATCGGTCCGTCGGTCAAAAAGGAAAAGCTTTCTCTGGTTGCTTCGATCTTTGGCGAGCCGGAGGAGCTTGGGGAAATGGCAACAATGCTAAACAGCTTCGAGTTAGTCGGGCTGGAAATCAACGCTTCGTGCCCCAATACCAAGGATGACGGTTTTCAGGACACTGAGAGAGTTGTGGCCGCTTGCCAGGCGGTTAAGGCGAATTCCAGCTTGCCGCTGATACTCAAGCTCTCTGTTGTTCACGATGTCGCGCGCATCGCAAGGCAAGTTAAGGGTCTCGTCGAGGCATTCTCCATCAACAGTGTGCCCTGGGCTGTGGCCTTCCCTGATCACTGGAGCCCTCTCGAACGGCTTGGCGGCGGCGGGGTTTTCGGCAAGACCGCTCAGCGTTTAACTTGGCCGATGGTCGGTAAGATCGCCCGCGATACCAATGTGCCGGTTATCGGCCCTAGCGTCTGGGATTATGATGATATCGAGCGGTTGAGGACGCTTGGCGCTCGAGCCATTAGCTTCGGCTCTCTCTTTCTGCGCCACCCCGGGCGCCCCACACAGTATGTGATGTGGGACGTCCGTGCCCGTATGGCCGCCAAGACAAACCCCCATACCTAGCGGCTCTCGTCCCTTGAGAGAGCCGCTATTTGATTCAGATTCAGATACAAACAAGCTTAACCTGTTAAAGTACACCTCGCCCGCCTGCGGAAGCTTAATTTTAAGCAGTACGGGCAAGTAGGTGGCAGAATAACCGCACGTACACCTACGAGGTGTACGTGCGGTTCATATAACTGGTTCGCCTGATTTTGATAGATACTTACATCTCGTGGCCCGCGCGGTTCGGTGAATTCCCCAAGAGGCAATTCAGGAATTTTGTGCACCGCACAATCGAGACAAGATTCGCATGCATTCAAGTGATATATTGATATCGGCGAAAATCTGCGTTATCGGGTGGGTTTGATCGGCGCCAATCTGCGTTTATTGTAATTTGTTGCCCATTTGTGTGGTTCTGATAAAATGTGGGTGAAAGCTTGCAATAAGAGGCGACAAAACTAACCAAGCTAATGCGCAAGAGAATCAATCTTATATTATTTTTGGTCGGGTTAGGCCTGATCGGGGTTTTGGCGGCTTTTAAGTTGCCGGGCATTTTGGCGGACCAACTTTATCCCCTGCGCTACGTTAAAGAAATTCGCGAATGCTCTGCGCCTTACAATCTCGACGAAGCGTTGGTGGCGGCTTTCATTAAACAGGAGTCGAACTTTAACCCAAAAGCGGTTTCACGCGCCGGCGCTTCAGGTTTGGGACAGATTATGCCGGCCACCGCCGCCGGCATCGCCCGCAAATTGGGGATACCGAGCTACGATATTTTTGACCCTAAAACCAATGTTTGCTTTACGACATTTTACATCGCCGGTATGCTCGGGCGCTACAACGGCGACCTGGTCGCGGCGGCCGCGGCCTATAACGGCGGCGCGGCGGTGGGCGATCGCGTGGTGGCGTCCCGCAATGCCGCCATTCCCGGCGAGACCTCGCGCTATATTGTCGCCGTACCTCGGCTTTACGAGGTTTATAAAGAAATTTATGGCATCAAACTTAAAAGTGTGCCCGATGATTACAGCGGGTCGATGGCGGGAGGCGAGGGCTATAAAACATTTGTCCAAAAACAGCCGCCCAAAAAATTATGGGATGTGATTATCAATGACTTGGTCGGGAAATATATCAAGTAGCCAGTTGAGGGAACTTTTTGTTAAGTTCTTTATGGAAAAGGGGCACCAGTTGGTGTCCCATTCTTCTCTGGTCCCCGCCGACCCTTCTGTGCTTTTTACCACCGCCGGCATGCAGCAGTTCAAAAGCCACTATCTTAGTCCCAAAGAAGCGCCTAGCCGTCGCGTCGTAACTGTTCAGCCCAGTTTCCGCACCACCGACATCGAAGAGGTCGGTGATAAAACGCACTTGACGCTTTTTGAGATGCTGGGTAATTTCAGTTTTGGCTACGAGGGTGGGGATAAAAACAGGTTGGAAGAATCACAAGCGGAGGCGGACTCAAATGAGCCGTATTTTAAGAAAGATGCGATTGTCTGGGCGTGGGAGTTTCTCACCGGCCAGGATTGGCTGGCTATTCCTTACGAAAGGGTATCCGCATCCTTTTTCAGGGGTGACGAAACACTGCCCAAAGACCAATCGTCGAGAGATATTCTTGAGTTTATCGGCGGCTGCGACAGAATCACCCCGGCCGGCAAAGAAGATAATTTTTGGGGACCTACCGGCCTGGAAGGCCCTTGCGGCCCGACAGTCGAGTTTTATGTTGACGGCGTGGAGATTTGGAACTTGGTTTTTAACGAATATTATTTCAAGGACAATAAGTACACAAAACTGGATTATTGGGGTGTGGATACGGGCGCGGGGCTCGAGCGGCTCTTGGTTGTCCTCAATGGGTACGAAGATGTTTACAACACAGATGTATTGAAGCCGCTTATTGATTTGGCGGCGCGGGAGGGTGTAAGCCAGCGCTCGCATCAGCGCATCCTTGCCGACCACGCGAAAGCGGCGGTTTTCGCGCTGGCCGACGGCGTGGTGCCTTCCAACAAAGAGGCGGGTTATGTTGTGCGCCAGCTCCTGCGCCGCGCCATGGTGGCGGCCGGCAAGGGGAATGAACAACTGTTAAAGCCCGTGGCGAAAGAGGTACAGTCAATCTATCAAAAACCGTATCCTCATCTTGGAAGAGTGGATTTGGGGGTGTTCGACCAAGAAATTGTCAAATGGCAGTCCGTAGAAGCGGTCGGTGAAAAATATCTTAACAAATACATCGAACGTGGGATTAAAAAGATTTCCGGCAAAGAAGCTTTTGACATCTTCCAGAGCCACGGCTTTCCCGTCGAGCTTTTAAGCGAGATGGCCAAAAAGCGTAAAATTGAGGTTGACCAGCGCGGCTTTTGGCTGGAGTTGGAGAAACATCACAAAGTGTCTCGCGTCGGCGCCCACAAGAAATTTAAGGGCGGATTGAGTAGCCGTTCGGCAATTGAAACCAGGTATCACACCGCGACCCACCTCCTTCACCGTGCTCTTCTTGATGTTTTAGGCGAGCATTCTTTTCAGCGCGGCTCCAATATTACCGCTGAACGGTTGCGTTTTGATTTCGCCCATCCCCACGCGGCGACCCCGGCCGAACTGGCTCAAATAGAAGAAATAGTCAATCAAAAAATCAGTGCCGGCTTACCGGTCACCCACAAGCATATGACCCCCGCCGAAGCGACATCTGCCGGCGCGCTGGGATTATTCAATGAAAGATACGGGCAAGAGGTAATCGTTTACGCCATCGGCCAGTGGTCAAAAGAGCATACGCCGTATTCGCTCGAGATTTGCGGCGGGCCGCATGTCGACAACACTGCCCAAATTGGCAAGCTTAAGATTGTTAAGGAAGAAGCGGTGAGCGCAGGCGTCCGTCGTATCCGTGCTGTTATAGGCAAATAGTGGTAATATTAACTTGAATCAGGAGGGGAATTAGTGTTTAAGCTCTTTGGTTCAAAATCCCAAAGCGATCAAGCCGCTATATCTTTGGATATTGGCACGGAGTTTGTCAAAGCTCTGATTTTTAAGGTTGACAAGGAAAAAGCGACAGTGGTGGGTGTCGGCCGCCAGCGTCAACGCTTGGCGGATATGCAAGGTGGCATGGTTACCGATATCCAAGGTGTCATTCGCAACTCGGAGGCGGCGCTGTCTGAAGCCGCCGAGCAGGCGGGTTTTTTACCCTCGCAAGTCATTATCGGCATCGCCGGTGAGTTGGTTAAGGGTATGACGACAACCGTGCGCTATATCCGCAACAAACCGCGCGAACAAATTACACTCGACGAGCTCAAGGATATTATCGCGAAGATTCAAATCCGTTCTTTTGAGCGGGTGCGCAGCATCTTGGCGCTCGAGACCGGCCACCAGGAAATTGATGTGAAGTTGGTCAACGCGGCCATCACCGATGTTAAAATCGACAGCTACCGTGTGACTAATCCTCTCGGTTTTCAGGGCAAAGAAGTCGAAGTCGGTGTTTTTAACGCTTTCGCGCCCATCGTCCATCTTGGCGCTCTGCAAACTATCGCCTCCAGCTTAAAACTGGATTTGCTGGCGGTGGCCGCCGAGCCCTATGCCGTGGCGCGAGCTTGTGGCCCTAACCAGGGTTCGGATTTTAGCGCCATTTTCATTGACATTGGCGGCGGGACGACCGACATTGCCGTGGTGCGCCAAGGCGGTGTCGAGGGAACAAAGATGTTCGCCCTGGGCGGTCGCGCCTTCACCAAAAGTTTAGCCTCGATTCTCAATGTTTCTTTTATGGAAGCGGAAAAAGACAAACTGGCCTATTCGGACGGCAAATTAGCGAGCCAACGAAAGCTGGAGGTGGTTAAAAGAGCGGTGAGTTCCGATTGTGAAGTCTGGTTCGCGGGTGTAGAATTAACCCTAGGGGATTTTGTCAATGTTGACTTACTGCCCAGCCGCATATATCTCTGCGGCGGGGGAAGCAAGTTGCCCGATATTATGGCAACGCTCAAGCAGGCGCGCTGGAATAAGGACTTGCCATTTGCCCGCCGGCCGGTGGTGCAGTATTTCGAGCCGACGGAGATACCGCGCGTCAAAGACGCGACCAAAGAATTAAACGATATTGCCGATGTTACACCTATGGCGCTGGCCAACCTAGCTATTGAACTGGTCGGATCGGAGGGCGTTGTTGACAGTATCCTATCGAAAGTAGTCGGGTCGTTAACGGAGTAACTATGGAAGAATTTATCTATCTTGAAGTTGACGAGGAGATTACCTCGATTATCGATCGGATGCACCAAAATAAAACCGACAGGTTCGGTTTGGTGGTGCCGCGCGGCGCCACGGTGCTTCAATCGGTGGTCAACCTAAAACTCATAAAAAAAGAGGCGGAAAAACTTGACAAAGCCATTGCCATCATCACGCTTGATAAAATCGGCCGCAATTTGGCGGCGCAAGTCGGCTTGCCCGTTTATGACGACATAAAACAAGCGGCGGTAACGGTGGCGCCTGGCAAGGAGCAGAAAATATCTCACGCCAATGATGTGATAGAGATAGATATGAGCCAACCGGAGGCGGCGGGTGAGGTGCCGGAAGGAGTCAATGTGCATTATTATGACCAAGAGGGAACAGTGGCGCCCGGCGAGGAAAAGCCCGATAAGAACTCGCAAGAGGAGGAAGGCAAGGAAGAAAAGGAAAAAGACGAGGCGAAAAGCGCGCCGCCAGCCAAAGAGCCCGATTTTAAAGCCAAAGAAATTAAATCATCACCTATGAAAACCATGCAGCAAATCGCCCAAGCCTCGCAACCCGCCAAATTCGCCAAGAAAAAAGGCCTAAAGCGCAAAATAATTTTCGCTCTCGCGGCGGCGGCGCTGGCGGCCATAGTCTACTGGGTGGTTGGCGCCAGAGCCCAAGTAACCATCGGTGTAGACGCGGAACCCTATGAGGCCAAAGCGCCGGTAAGCATTGACGCGACCCTTTTAGGCAATGACACGGAAAACTCCAAAGTTGCCGGCACTTTGCTGGAAACTACCGTCGATGTTAAAGAAACTCTCAAGGCCAGCGGCAAAAAACAAGTCGGTGAAAAAGCCAAAGGAACATTAACTTTCTATAACAATGACGGTGTCGATCAGATATTGGCATCCGGTACCACTGTGATAAATTCCGGCTTAAAATTCAACCTAACTTCCGCTTTGACGGTGCCCAAAGCCGTAGTCAGCGGCGGTGCCATAGTACAGGGGAAGGCCGACGGCGAGGTGGTGGCGCAAGAGTCCGGTGCGCAGTTTAATCTACCCTCCTCAACAACATATACGGTGGGAAAGGCTTTAATTTCCGCCCAGGGCGGGACAGCGGGTGGGACAACTAAAGAGGTTACGGTTGTCGCGGCGACCGATGTCAGCGAAGGTAAGGATAAGATTATCGCCGCCCGTTCGGCCGAGCTGCGCGACGCGCTCAAGGCCTCCGCCAAAGGACTCTTTATTATCGAAGGCGCTGTCAATTACAGTTTTACGGAATTTACCCCCTCTAAAGAAGTTGGTGCCGAAGCCGAAAATTTCGAAGCCAAAGGAAAAATCAAGGCGCAAATTATCGCTTTTGACGAATCGAACCTGCGCGTTGTCGTCGCCGATAAGGCCAAAAAAGATTTGCCCCCGGATAAGTCCTTGCTCATTGACGAAAAGGATGTGATTACCCCGACGCTCACCAGCGTGGACTTGGCGAAAAAGGAAATGAAACTCCAAGTTGTATTATCCTCGCATGTCGGCGCGGCGGTTAATACAGATGGGTTGGACCGCAAGATAAAAGGTAAGTCGGCGAAAAAAGCGCGCACATTAATTGAAGAGCAAACCGGCGCGAAAAATATTGACATTAAAATTCGGCCCAACTTGGGGCTATTGCGCCTGCCATTTTTGGCGAGTAGCATAAAATTTAAACTTGACTACGTTAACGCCGCGCCGGAAGCTAATCCAACATAGGCGGCGTTATGATCTCGCAAGGAATTATCCTCGCACTCGACTTGGGCGCCAAGCAAACCGGACTCGCGCTCTTTAAGGAAGGTTTTGTGGTGGGGCGCGGCGTGGTCGGCGGCTGGCTCGAGTGGCAACAATTATCAGCCCAACTGTCACGCGTCATCGCGGAAGAGCAAGTCGCGCGTATCGTCGTCGGCGTGCCGCACTCGCCAAGCGGCGACCAAGCGCGGCAGTATGAAACCTACATTGCCGTCATTAATAAGAAGTTTGCCTTGCCCGTGTCAACGGTAGATGAAACATTAACTTCGGTTGCCGCGCGGGAGCAGGGCGCTTCCACCGATGACCACGAGGGGGCCGCCAAAATAATATTGGAGGATTACCTTGCCCAAAATCGGTAAGAAGGTAATACTGGGCGCCGTATTGGTATTGCTCGCAATGCTAATGATTGGCGCGGGCTACGGCTGGTGGCGCTGGCAAGCGCGGCCGGCGGGCAAGAGCGGCACCATCGTGGAAATTACCGCCGATAATTTTTACGACCTCCGGCTCCAGCTTTCGAGCAAGAAACTTATTGGCTCCGGCCTCTACTTCGCGGCCATCTGGGGGGATAAAAAACAACTGCCGGAGAGGGGCTATTATTCTTTGGGCGGCACCGATGCTAAAGAGTTAAAAAAACTGTTAATGGCCGGTCCCAACATTGTCAAACTGACCATACCCGAAGGTTTTTCGGCGGGACAAATCGCCGCGCGCTTGGTCGGCGAGGGTTTGCCGGGTGAGGACTTTCTTGCACTCGCTTTGCCGCTTGAAGGCAAACTGTTTCCCGAAACGTATTTTTTGCGCAAAGCGTCAAACGCCCAGCAAATTATTGACAAACTGACGGCGACATATGACGACAAAACCACTGAACTGACATTGTCGAATAATGATTTGATATTGGCATCCATCATCGAACGCGAAGCTAAAAAGGACGAAGAACGCCCGAAAATTGCCGCCCTTTACCTTAATCGACTAGCACAAGGCATGAAGCTCGAAGCCGACCCGACGGTGCAGTACGGCCGTGATTTAACTTCGCTTAAAGCCGACGACTTAGTAAATGTAAAATTGTGGCAGCCGCTCGCCTCGGGCGACACCCACGCCATTGTGTCAAAGTATAATACTTATGCCTCGGCCGGCCTGCCGCCCGGTCCCATTTGTAATCCCGGAATCAAGAGCTTGAAAGCGGCAAAAAATCCCGAAGCGGGTATTACCGCCCTCTATTTCTTTCACGACGCTGGCGGTGTTGTCCATTTTACGAACTCTTTCACGGAGCACCAAGCCGCTATCCAAGAATTCGGCCTATAAATTTATTGACACCAATGCACTTCCCTGTTATTATTAACCTTCCCTCTGCGTGCTACTACGCAGGAGGTGCTACTTAACAAACAATTCATTTTTGGCTTTTGGGAGCAAGCCAGAAACAGAAAGGGAGCGAAGAACACAGAGCACAGAGCACCAATTACTACCCCGGCTTCCGCCGGAAAACCCGCCGTACAAGGAGTGAGTGTAGTGGAACGTCTACGTCTAGAAGGGCGACCGGTAACACTCTTCACCGGCCAATGGGCCGATCTCCCTCTCGACCAGTTGGCCGCAAAGGCCGCAAACTGGGGGTATTGTGGCCTTGAGCTGGCCTGCTGGGGCGATCACTTTGACGTTGTCAAGGCTCTTGCGGAGCCCGGCTATGTCAAAGCTCACCGCAGGTTGCTCGATAGTCACGGCCTTAGGTGCTGGGCGATCGGGGCGCATCTTGTCGGCCAGGCAGTTTGTGACCCCATCGACGCGCGTCACCGGGGGATCCTGCCACCCGAGGTGTGGTATAATGGCGATCCTGAAGGTGTTCGGGAGCGGGCAGCCAAGCGCATGAAGGACACGGCTCGCGCCGCCGCGGCCCTCGGTGTTACCCAGGTGAACGGCTTCACCGGCTCGAGCATCTGGCACATGCTCTACTCGTTCCCTCCGAACGACCCGGAAGAGATCGAGCGCGGCTACCAGGACTTTGCCGAGCGCTGGGGGCCGATCATTGACGTCTTCGATGCGGAGGGTGTCCGCTTCGGGCTCGAAGTGCACCCGACGGAGATCGCCTATGACTTCGTCACGACCTGCAAGACGCTCGTTGCCATCGACAACCGTGCGGGCTTCGGAATCAACCTCGACCCGAGCCACTTCGCTCACCAGTCCCTGGACCCTGCGCTGTTCGCACTCGAGTTCGCTGACCGCATCTACCACGTACACGTCAAGGACTCGTGCAAGGACCTCGATGGGCGCAAGTCGATTCTAGGTGGTCATCTCAATTTCGGCCACCTGCAGCGTGGCTGGGACTTTGTCTCACCAGGCCACGGCGACGTGGACTTCGAGGGGCTCTTCCGCGCACTCAACCGGATTGGCTACGCGGGTCCGCTCTCGGTCGAGTGGGAGGACTCTGGCATGGACCGTGAGTGGGGGGCACAAGATGCACTTGCGTTCGTGGGCCGAACGGACTTCGCGCCGTCCAGCGTCGCCTTCGACGCGGCTTTCGACCAGAAAGAACAGCCGACCGACCAGTAGCGCCCTATCGCTGGTCAAGACCCACAGTTTCTGGCGGATAAAACCGCTGGCGCATACGACCTCTGCCATCTTGGCGGGGGTCGTTTTTTAGTAGAATGAACCCGCAAAAGTACACCTCGTAGGTGTCCTTTTTGGTTAAAAACGCCCCTATCTGGAGTGCTGGATTCGAGTGTTGATTCGCCCGCCTAGACTCGGCGAGGCTGGTTAGGCGAGGCTGGCGACTAATTCGCGCGAATTCGAGTGATGGTGTGCTCTTGTCTTGTCGCCACGCCTGCGCTACGGTTATAATAGGGTTTCGGGGGAGGGCTTTTCTTTGTGGCATAAGCATACAAGGGCACTAAATTATGGTATTTAACAGATTTTTTCGCACATTTAGCCACGATATCGGCATTGACTTGGGTACGGCCAATACTCTTGTGTACGTTCGTGGCCGCGGCGTGGTCATCAACGAACCCTCCGTAGTTGCTATTAATAAGAATACTAAACAAATTCTTGCCATCGGCGAGGAAGCCAAGGAAATGGTCGGACGGACGCCGGCGCACATTGTCGCTGTTCGCCCGCTGGTCGACGGCGTGGTGAGCGATTTTGAAGTTACCGAACAGCTTCTCAAATATTTTATCAGCCGTGTCCACCACGAACGTTTTGTTTTTTTCCCGCGCCCGAGAGTTGTCATCGGCATCCCCTACGGCGTAACTGAAGTTGAACGGCGGGCAGTCGAGGAAGCCACCACCAACGCCGGCGCGCGCGAAGTTTATTTAATAGAAGAGCCGATGGCGGCGGCAATTGGCGCTAGATTGGCGGTGCAGGACGCGAGAGGAACGATGATTGTTGATATCGGCGGCGGCACCACCGAAGTGGCGGTCATATCGCTCGGCGGCATTGTTTCCAGCCGCTCCCTGCGCATAGCCGGCGATGAGCTGAACCAGGACATCATTAACTTTGCCCGCGACCAATACAACCTGCTTTTAGGAGAGCGCACGGCGGAGGAAATCAAGATTGCTGTCGGTTCGGCATTACCGCTCGGCAAACCGCTAACTACCCCCATGCGCGGCCGCGACCTCATCACCGGTTTGCCTAAAGAAATTATTATTGACGACGAGCAAATCCGCCGCGCTATGGGCAAATCGGTACATTCTTTAGTGGATGCCATGCGCGTGACCATCGAAGAATCGCCGCCGGAGCTGGTGGCGGATATTCTAACGCAGGGGATTATGTTGGCCGGCGGCGGCGCGCTCCTGCGCGGCTTCGACCGTTTGGTGGCGGATGCGACCGGTATGAAAGTTCACATTGCCGACGATCCCCTGACTTGCGTCGTCCGCGGCACCGGCGTGGTCCTGGAGGATTTGGACGACCTGCGCGGCGTCCTCCTCCCCACCGAATATGTCCGCCCCTAGGTATCCAGCGTCATTGCGAGGGGCCCCATTGGGGCCCGAAGCAATCTCTTAACGTTCACGCTAAAGCGTGGCCTACGGGAATCGTAGAACAAGCTTCCCTGTCCAGCGAAGCTCGAAGAGCGAAGTTGGAAACTTGTCGGAATATGCCATCCAGGTTGACAAACCTGTTGCAATCTGCTATCATCTGGTTGTTCAGATGTCCCTTGATAACCAGGTCCCGCTTGGCGGGACATAGATGCTGGCGAGCATATACGCAAGGAGGCGACAGCTGATGACCAGTCAGACTGCGTCAAAGGTAACAGATAGACAGATACTGGAAATGAAGAGGCAGTTGGAGGTTGTGGCCTACCGCTACCTCTCCCTCGAGAGTGCACAGATGATCATCGAGCGGGGCGACGTATTCCAGTCCCGGCTTGGCGATCTCTTACGCGAACTCGGTGGCATGTTCCCGAATCAGTACGAGAGTGAGCGCGTTGACCGGACCCTCGACAACCCCGCGGGCTGGTCAGTTCCGTCCTTCGACGAACAGCGTGCGCGCACCGCCAAACTGTTCCCCGATCTGGTTTTGCCCGAGACCCCCACACGGGACATTGTTGTCCCCAACGGTTGGGACGGCGTCTGGTGGTTCCCGCCTAAGATTGCGGCCATCGGCCGCATCTGCGGAGTAGCCGACTGCTACATCGCGGACTATGGCACAGTCGTGAAGCACCTGCTCACCCTCATCAAGAAGCAGCGTGCCTTCATCAACTACCGCACCCTAAACGGCGACCAACTGACGGCGGAGTACGTCCGCATCAATGAGAACGTGCGCGGCCGCATCCAGATGCTGGAGGCCGCCACCGGCGGCGACTTCCTGCCGCCAATGCCGATAACATTCGGCCAATTCTACGGGGGCTTCTCGCCCCGCAATGCCCGCGAAACGGCCATCCGTCGGCAGGAGCTACCGTTCTGCACTGCCCAGGTCGGCTCGCTGCTGGCCGTCATGCCTGAACGCCTCGCCGCTCACGACCTCTGGATTGATATCCCCGCCGATGAGTACCACTGGGGCGGTGACAACCTCTGGGCGCACTCGCTGTATTTCTACTTCGGTGACGGCGGGTTGATGATGTTCGATTCCGGTGGTGCTGCCGATGCCGCTGGCCGCTGTGGCTCGGCTGTCGGTCTCCCGGGAGTGTCGGAGTTCGCCTCCTAGGCGACTCGGTACTTTCGGTCTTTCGACCTCTCGACATGGGGGCGAGCTTTGCTCGCCCCCGAAACTTTTTTACAAAATATCAAAATTGTCTTTATAAAAAATACTCGCCAGAACCTTTATAAAAAGGGCTCATGACAAAGGGGACGGTTCTCTTTTACCCTTAACATTCGGCTTTTTGAATTAAACTCCACACAGCTTACATATTCACCCCACCAACCCCGCCTCGACCGACTTCGAGTCGGGCGGGCTCCCCCTCTTAGTAAGCCTGTCCCGAGTCACACCGAGGGAGGGGAGCTGGTGGGGTGGTATTCGCCTGCAGGATACTTTGTATGCCCAAACTCTAAAATCTGAACCTGCAAATTGCACACTTCGGAAGTGTGCAGAGCGGTTTACCTATTCTCGTGTTCTATTCGAGCGTAATAAGCCCGACAGAACACGGCTCTTTATCGAGGCGGGCCGCGCCCACGATCGTAACCGCTCGGGGCTCGCAATGACACAAGGGGTATTTTAGTTCACGCAATTAAGGTCTCTTGCAAGTTGCGGCACGCGACTTTAAACTAATACCTATGTGGCGACGGCTTATTAACCCATTTATCTGGATTGCCTTAACGGCTCTGCTCGGTCTCTGGCCATTGAGCCGGTCTTGGTGGCAAAGGTCGGTTGGCCAGTCGGCTTACATTGTTGGCGCCGCCGGCCAGCTTGGGAGCGACAAGGTATCCGCCCTTGCCCGTTTGACCTCGCTTGATACGGAAAACAAACAACTGCGCGAGGAGAACCAGCGGCTGCAATCGGAGCTGGCGCATCTCAAGGAAGTCGAAAAGGAAAACACCGCACTTAAAAAGGAAGCCGGCGCCGAGCCGTCGGTGCGCGGATACCGTCCCATAACAGCTCGGGTAATAGGACATACGCCCGTGAACTATCTTCAAACGATGATTATCGACCGAGGCGAGCGTGATGGCTTACAAAAAGGACAAACCGTCGTCGCGCAGGGTTATTTGGTGGGACAAATTGTATCAACAACGCAGACCACGAGCCAAGTTAGCGTAGTAATCAACGGCCAGCTGACACTGCCGGTCATATTGCAAGATTCGCGCGGCACCGGCGTCGTCAGGGGCGGTTTGGACGGTTTGCTCGTGAGCGATATTCCTCTGGACGCCGCTATCAAAGAAAGCGAAATGGTCATCACGCAAGATGTCGGTAATTTCATTATCCCCGATATCGCAGTGGGTACCGTGCGGCGAGTGATTCGCCATCAGGGCGACATCTTCCAGCAGGTACTTGCCGACTCCCCCCTCAATTTTTCCCGCCTCGAAGTCGTTATTGTGTTAATAAAAGAATAAATGCACCGTTCAATATATCTTTTGGGGCTTGTGGCAATATGGCTCGATATGGTCGCGGCGGCCTGGTGGCCACTATGGCTTATTCCTATTTGGCTGTGGGTCGGCATAGTAATTGCCGTCTATCATAAAAACACGAGCGCGCGTTGGCTCTGGCTACTTTCTTTTTCCGCATGGAGCTTATTTGTCGCCTCGCCGTTAACAGTCCTGGCGCAACTTGTAATCTTTTTTCTTGGCGGCGAGGCGATGAACTTTATTTACAACCGTTATCTTCCCGTGAGCCATATTATCCTGTCAGCGGTTGTCAGCTTAGTCGCACTAAGCATAAACCAGCTACTATTTATGGCGGTGACGGGACAGGCCATCAGTTGGCCGCTGGTAGGTAGAGTTATTGTTACAACCATCATCTTAATTGTATACGGAATATTTTATGTGGCCCGTCAAAAAGTTTCGAAAAAACAATATCTTTGACCCCCAAAACCGCGCCGTTCACCGTCTAGCGACGACCGACCGGAGTAGTTTGGAGTGGCGCTACACTGACTATAGCTGGAACGAATACGGTCCCGGCCGCGACCATAAACTCAAAACAAGAGTCGGCATCTATTACGGGCTCATACTGGTCTTGGTCGGCATTTTTTTCTTACGGCTCGCCAATCTGCAAATAGCGCGCGGTTACGGCTATCGCCTGCAAGCGGAGGGCAACCACATCAGAAGCCGCTTAGTGGAAGCCCCGCGCGGCAACATTATGGACCGCCATGGCAGCATATTGGCCAGCAACACTGCCGATTACTCATTGTTTATTTATCCTTACAATATGCCGCGCTCGGTCAGCGAACAACAGGAAACTGTGGCGCGCATTGTCAGTGTCACCGGCTACCAAGGCGATTTGGCCGCGGAAATAAAGCAGGCGCGCGCGCGCGGTTTTGAGCCGTTGGAGCTTTTTATCAATCTTGACCGCGACCGCGCCATAACTTGGAAAATTCAACTCCCGGATGTTCCCGCCGTCAACGTCAGCGCCCAGCCGAAGAGGTATTATCAAACCGGCTTGCCCGTCGCGCATATTATCGGCTATACGGGCAAGATGAACGACGATGAGATATCACGCTACCCGGACTACCCGAGCGGCAGCGAAATCGGCAAAACCGGCATCGAATATTCTTACGACATTGAGTTGAGAGGGCGGGCGGGTGAAGAACGGGTGGAGATTGACAGCGCCGGCTTGATTCGGCGGTTTATTGATACTTTGACGCCGGTAACCGGCAATACCTTACAATTGGCGCTCGACAATGGACTGCAGCAAGTATTGGCTGATAATTTGCGTCTTGCTATGGAGAAAACTCAAAGCAAGTCGGCGGTCGCCATCGCTATGGACCCGAGAAACGGCGGCATAATCAGCTTGGTAAGCTTGCCCGATTACGACCCCAATATTTTTGCCGGTTCGGTGAATCCCGAACAGTATCAGGCGCTCCTGGACAATCCCGACAAGTCCCTGCTTAACCGCGCTATCGCCGGCGTTTATCCGCCCGGTTCAACCATCAAGCCCTTTGTTGCTACGGGGGCGCTGGAGGCAGGCGTAATCGGCGAGCAAACCACGCTCATCACCCCGCCGGAAATAAAAATCGGCGAATGGGTTTTTCCCGACTGGAAAGCTCATGGTTCCGCCAATGTCAAAAAAGCCATCGCCGAAAGTAACAATGTTTTTTTCTATACCATTGGTGGCGGCTACGGCAATATCGGTGGGCTGGGTTCTAGTCGCTTAGGCCGTTATTTGGAGCAGTACGGTTTTGCCGCGCCGACCGGCATTGACCTGCCGGGCGAAAAAAAAGGTTTAGTGCCAAGCCCCGAATGGAAAGAGAAATATAAAAAAGAAAAATGGTACATAGGTGATACTTATCATATGGCCATCGGGCAGGGCGATATATTGGTTACCCCCATGGAAATTGCCGCGGCGACTGCTGCGGTAGCGAACGGCGGCACATTTTATGAACCGAAAGTCGGTCGAGCGGTTATTGCGCCCGATGGGCAAAAGGTGCGGGATATTGCCCCGACGACGCGGGGGGCGGCGGTGGCCAGCGCCGATAATTTGCGCATAGTGCGAGAGGGTATGAGGCAAACCATAACTGCCGGCAGCGGCCGGTCAACTTTCGGTGACGGTTTTCCGGTGGCGGTCGCTGGCAAAACCGGCACGGCCCAATTCGGCAACGAGGGCAAATTGCATGCCTGGTTTACATCCTTTGCCCCCGTCAATGACCCGAAAATCGTCATCACGGTATTTGTCGAAGGTGGCGGCGAAGGATATATGACGGCGGCACCCGTTGCCAAAGTGGCCTATGAGTGGTATGCTGCGCATATTGAAGCCCTAAATTAATGGGCTATTATAATATTAGAAGCGTAGAGGAGAATATGGTCAAAATCATTATGACCCAAACGGGTCTGGAAAAGCTCAAGGATGAGCTGGCTGAATTAAAGACCCAAAAACGGCCGTCGGTGATTGCCCGTATCAAAGCGGCGCGGGAACTGGGCGACCTGTCGGAGAATGCCGACTATCAAGACGCGCGCGAGGAGCAGGCGTTTATTGAAGGTCGCATCCAAGAATTGGAAGCCATGATAAAGGGCGCCGAAGTGGCTCATAGCGGCAAAAAGGGCGAGGTGGCGCTGGGCTCAAAAGTAACGGTGGCGGTCGCCAGCGCTTCATACGATTTTACTATTGTGGGGCCTAACGAATCGGACCCTTCAAGCGGCATGATTTCCCACGAATCGCCCATCGGCAGCGCGCTTATGGGGCACGGGGCGGGGGACAGAGTCGGCGTAAAAACACCGGACGGAGTGGTGGAATATAAAATTACGAAGATTGCTTAACGGAAGGTTGTACCATGCTTGATTTTTCTCTGTTGCGCCGCGAGCCCGAGAAAGTCAAAGACGCGCTAAGGCGCAAGCGGGTTAATATTAATTTTGACCAGCTTGTGGGTCTCGACGAGAAACGCCGCGCGCTCATAAGTTTGGTAGATGCCAAGCGCGCGGAGCAGCGTGGATTTAATCAAAAGGTCGGTAAACTTCCCGCCGCCGACCGCGAGCAGGGATTAGCCGATATGAAAGCGTTGGCGCATGAGCTGGGACAGCAAGAAAAGGAACTTCAATCGGTAACCGATGAGTTCCAAAAGTTATGGCTGGCGGTACCCAACATTCCCGCCGATGACGTGCCGGAGGGGGAAAGTGATGCCGACAATCAAGAAATCAAAACATGGGGAGAAAAACCATCGTTTGATTTCAAGCCACGCGCGCACGAAGAACTCGTTAAGGAATTGGACCTGGCCGATATTGAGCGGGCAACTAAAGTTGCCGGCAATAAATTCTATTATCTCAAAAACCAAATGGTTGTTTTGGAAATGTCGGTTATGCGTTTGGCGATGGATACTCTTGCTCGCCACGGTTTTACGCCGCTCACCGTCCCTGACCTGGCGCGGCGCGAAGTTATGTATGGGGCGGCCCATTTTCCGCCGGAAGACGATGCTTATCACCTGCCCAAAGACGACTTGTACTTGGCCGGCACCGCCGAAGTCGGCTTGGCTGGTTATCATATGGACGAAATTATCGAGGAAAAAGATTTGCCGTTGCGTTATGGCGGTTTCTCGGCGTGTTTCAGGCGCGAGGCGGGGAGTTATGGCAAGAAGGGGAGCGGGCTATACCGCGTGCATCAATTTCATAAAATTGAAATGTTTGTCCTATGTCTGCCGGATAAGTCGGAAGAAGAGCACAAGAAACTGCTTGCAATCTCGGAAGAGATTATGCAAAAGCTCGAACTCCCCTACCGCGTGGTTTTGAACTGCGGCGGCGACCTGGGTTTGCCACAATACAAAAAGTTCGACATTGAAGCGTGGATCCCGACCACTTCCGGCTGGGGTGAAACGCATTCTTGCTCCCATGATACCGATTATCAAGCGCGCCGCCTCGGCATAAAATATCGCTCGGCCGACGGTAAGACCGGCTTTGTCCATACGCTCAACAACACTGCTATCGCCAGCCCGCGCGTCCTCATTCCCCTGCTTGAAGTTCATCAGCAAAAAGACGGCAGCATCCGTATCCCTCAAGCTCTCGCCGCCTACACCGGCTTCGACAGCATCAAAAAATAACCGCGGTTTTACGATTTGCGTTATAAGTTTTAAGATAATCTTATGCAAATATTAATTCGGACAGTTCACACAAAGATAAATGACGAAGCAAAGCGTTACTTGCGCAAGAAGGTATTGAAATATGAAATGTTGGTGCCGAGCTCGTCGGTGGTTGAGTGCACTTTTGAAGAAAAATCCGGCCCCAAGCGCGACGGCAATAAAATAGTTCATATTGCCATGCGCCCGCCCGGCGCCAAGAAACCGTTTTTTGTTAAGTCAAAAGCGCTCCCCGACTTTCTTGTGGCGATTGATGCGGCTGACAGCCGCTTGCGCCGTTTGATTGACAAGTACCATGAGCTGAAAAAATTTGACAGTAAAAAACACCGTTATTATCTTGCAAAAATCAAAGAACTCCCCCGCGGCCTCTGGCACAAAGTCCGCCGCCGGCGTATGCCATAGAGCCATAGAGCTGTAAAGCCGTAAGTGGTTAATCCCCCCTTATAGCTTTACGGCTTGTTGTTTGTTCTCGACTTCGGGCTAGGGCTGTGTTAATCTTATATCGAGGTAATTATGGGTTTATTCGACCGTTTCTTCGGCGGTTACAATCAAAAGGAAATCAACCGCCATACAAGTATTGTGGCGCAAATTAACGAACTCGCGCCAACATTCGAGAAATTATCGGACAAAGCGCTCAAAGGGAAAACAGCGGAATTCAAAGGGCGCTTGTCGCAAGGCGCGAAGCTCGACAGCATCTTACCGGAGGCGTTCGCCGCGGTGCGCGAAACCGCCAAGCGCGTTTTGGGACAAAGGCACTTCGACGTTCAGCTCATAGGCGGCATGGTACTTCACGAAGGGAAAATCGCCGAGATGAAAACCGGCGAAGGCAAAACTCTGGCGGCAACTCTGCCCGCATATTTAAACGCCCTCAAAGGCAAGGGTGTGCACATTGTCACTGTCAATGATTATTTGGCGCGCCGCGACGGCGAGTGGATGGGAAAAATATATCACCAGTTGGGTCTCACGACCGGCATTATCCAAAATCAGGGCATATCATATTTATTCGACCCGGACTTTAAGCCGGAGTCAAAAGAAGGCGAGGATGACCTGAACCCGGCGCAGGTTCAGATGGAAAACTTGCGGCCTTGCGACCGCCGCGCGAGCTACGCCGCCGATATTACCTACGGCACGAATAACGAATTCGGTTTCGATTATCTGCGCGACAATATGGCGCGCGATGTTAGCCATCT
>DATEBX010000014.1:0-21213 GCA_035287145.1 Patescibacteria group bacterium
TGCGATACCCTTTTTTGATGACATTTTTTGATAAACAAAACGGACATTTTTTTTGACATATTTACTCCAAATCTACAGACTGTTTGTAAAACCTAACCTGAACTACAGGTTAGCAAAAGCACCCAAATTTGCAATTACACCCGGAAGTATATCGACGTGGAGGGGTCATACAATCGCCCTGATTACGTAGGTATTACCTCGATATGGAGGGAAGGTGAACGCGCCCTTCTTCGCAGAGTGTTTGTACGATGACCGATACACACATTACTAGGGGCGAGCCGATGTCTGCTCGCCCCCGTTTTATATAGAGATTGCCGCGCTCCCATAGAGGTCGCTCGCAATGACAAAATATCCAATCATAAATAGTACGCTATTATCTGGTAATTATTGACATCGTTTTAAGAATAAAGTACATTATTAAAGTAAAATTATCTCTAAAGTATTATGGCGCATACAAAAGCCAAGGGCACGTCTAAATTAGGCCGCGACTCGCAGTCGCAAAGATTGGGTGTCAAAGTATTCGCGGGACAAACCGTAAGGACCGGTAATATCATAGTTCGTCAGCGCGGGTCAAAGTTTCATGCCGGTACCGGTACGGTGCAGACCAAAGACGACTCAATTGTGGCGAAAGTTGACGGCAGGGTCAGCTTCGCTACCAAGAAAGTCGAGGCCTTTACGGGACGGCTCAAAAAACGGCTTTTTGTTAAAGTCAGTTAGTATTGACAAGCATTTAGTTATTGATATACTTATATTAAATACTTCGGTCTCGGATGAGTTGCGATGACGGCCGACGAGAAGACAATTCATCAATAAAGCCACCGGTGATACAATCTATTTAGCAATTAGGCAATAAAATTGCTCGCCTTCTTATGAGGCGCATTTTGTGTTGCAAGGAGTCATATGAAGAACCAGTTGAGGGACCGAAAGCTATTTTCTAACCCGTTGGTCGATGTGCCAATTCCCAACCTATTGGAACTTCAGGTATCGTCGTATAAATGGCTATTCAGGGAAGGCATCAAAGAACTCCTCTATGAAATTTCACCGATTGAGGATTTTACCGGCAAAATACTTAACCTTGAGTTCGGCTACTGCTATTTGGACAAGCCAAAAACGGACGAAGCCACCGCAAGAGCTAAAAATTTAACCTACAAAGCGCCACTTAAGTGCCATGTAATTCTGACCTATAAAGAGACCGGCAGGAAAAAAGAAGCCGATGTCTTCTTGGGTGACTTCCCTATGATGACAGAGGGCGGCACGTTCATAATAAATGGCATTGAAAGAGTTGTGGTCAGCCAAATAGTCCGCTCATACGGTGTTCTCTTTGTCGCCGGCGGCGTTCCCGGCGGCCGCAAACTTTTCGGCGCCAAGATTATACCTCACCGCGGCGCGTGGCTTGAGTTCGAAACCTCACCGCGCGATATCCTTACTGTCAAAGTAGACCGCGAGCGCAAGATTCCGGTGACTGTTTTTCTAAAAGCCATTGGTATGAAGACCAACCAGGAGATTATCAATGCCTTTAAGGACGTTGATGATGATATTGACCATCCCTACATTCAAAACACCCTGGCAAAAGATTTGACCAAAGACGTTGGCGAAGCATCGGTCGAGGTTTACAAAAAGATTCGGCCGGGAGATTTAGTCACTCCGGAATCGGCCAAAACCTTCCTGGATAACCTTTTCCGCAATTTCAAGCGCTACGATCTGGGCAAGGTCGGCCGCTATAAAATGAACCGACGCTTGGGTATGGACGTAAGCGACGCGCCCAAAAACCGAATGTTGCGCCTAGAAGACGTTGCCGCGGTTATAAAGGAAATGATTCGGCTCAACAATGACCCTATGGCTAAAGCCGACGATATTGATAGTTTGAAAAATCGTCGCGTAAGAGCGGTGGGCGAACTGGTGCAGGGACGTTTGCGGGTAGGACTATTGCGTATGGAACGCATTGCCAAAGACCGTATGAGCGTTCTGGATTCCGCCACCGTTACACCGTCACAGCTTATTAATAGTCGTCCTATCGCGGCGGTACTCCAGGAATTCTTCGCGTCGAGCCAGATGTCGCAGTTTATGAACCAAACTAACCCTTTGGCGGAACTCGAACACAAGCGCACGTTATCGGCGACCGGTCCTGGAGGCCTATCGCGCGAACGCGCCGGCTTTGAAGTGCGAGACGTGCACGAGTCGCACTATGGGCGCATATGTCCTATTGAAACACCGGAGGGGCCGAACATCGGCTTGGTTGGCTATATGGCGACTTACGCTCGCATTAACGACTATGGCTTCATAGAGTCGCCTTACCTAGTGGTGGAAAAGCACAAGGGCAAGCCGCGCCTTTCCAATAAAGTGGTTTATCTCGATGCCGCGGGAGAAGAAAATACCATTATAGCGCCAGCATCGACCCGAATAGACGAAAATGGCTACTTTTTAGACCAACGCACGGTGGTGCGCAAGGGTGACGAACCGGCGGTTGAAAAAGTCGAAGCCATCCAGTATATGGACGTTTCCGCCAAACAAATAGTTTCTATTACTACCGCCTGCATTCCTTTTGTTGAGCATGATGACGCGACCCGCGCCTCCATGGGCTCCAATATGGAACGGCAAGCAGTTCCTCTGGTTAAGCCCACTGCGCCCATCGTCGGCACCGGCATGGAATTTGACGCTGCCCGCGCCAGCGGTCAAGTGGTCTTAGCAGAAGAGGCCGGCCGTGTAACGCAGGTTGATGCCAATACCATTACCGTGAAACCGGCGCCGGCCGGCGCCCGGCCGAAGATGTATCGGCTGATAAAATTCTCTCGCTCCAACCAGGGTACATGTATCCACCAAAGGCCCGTTGTCCAGGTAGGGGACACGGTGCGAGTCGGAGATTGTCTGGCGGATAGTTATGGCACCGATGGCGGAGAGCTGGCTCTAGGACAAAACATCCTGGTGGCCTTTATGTCATTTCAGGGTATGAACTATGAGGACGCTATTGTCATTTCCGAGCGTTTGCTAAAGACCGATGCTTATACTTCCATTCACATTGAAAAATATCCCATCGAGATACGCGACACCAAGCTGGGGCCCGAAATGGTAACGCGCGACATCCCGAACGTCGGCGAAGACGCTCTAGCCAATCTGGATGAGTCGGGCGTTGTGCGCATTGGCGCCGAAGTGGAAGCCGGCGACATTTTAGTCGGAAAAATTACACCTAAAGGCGAAACGGAGCTAACTGCCGAGGAAAAACTCTTGCGCGCGATCTTTGGCGAAAAAGCCAAAGATGTCAAAGACACATCGCTTCGCTTACCGCACGGTGAACGGGGTAAAATTGTTGAAGTGAAAATTTTCAACCGCAGTTCCGGCGATGAGCTTCCCGAAGGCGTTTATCAGATGATTGAGGTTTCGGTCGCGCAATTGCGCAAGGTTTCCGTCGGCGACAAACTTGCCGGTCGCCATGGTAATAAAGGCGTCATCTCGGCCATAGTGCCGGAAGAAGATATGCCATATCTGCCGGACGGTACGCCGGTTGATATGGTGCTTAATCCTCTTGGTGTTGTATCACGTATGAACCTTGGACAGATTATGGAAACCCACCTTGGCTGGGCGGCGGAGAAACTCGGGTATAAAGTAGCAACGCCCGTTTTTAACGGTGTGTCTCTCGAACAAATCAAAAAGGAACTGAAAAAAGCGGAACTACCGGAAAACGGCAAAACAGAGTTGTACGACGGCAGTACCGGTGATAAATTCGAGCAGCCGGTAACGGTGGGACGCATATATATGCTCAAACTTCTCCACCTTGTCGACGACAAGATGCACGCTCGTTCAATAGGACCGTACTCCATGGTAACGCAACAGCCGCTCGGCGGCAAAGCCCAGTTCGGCGGACAAAGGTTCGGCGAAATGGAAGTTTGGGCTCTCGAGGCCTACGGCGCGGCGCATACTCTACAGGAAATGCTTACCATAAAGTCCGATGACGTCTACGGACGCAGCAAGGCCTACGAATCTATCATTAAAAACGAGCCCATCCAGAAGCCCTCTATTCCGGCGTCGTTCCTGGTACTCGTAAGGGAATTGCAGAGCCTGGGGCTCAATATTGACCTCATCGGTAACAAGCCGCAAGTTTTCCCCGAAGATAAAGAGTTCAAACCCAAACCACTGCCGCTGGCAAAGATTGTAGCTGAACCAGTCGCTCCGGCGCCCGACCAAGAAACGGCCGAAGACGCTGAATTGACGGAGATTTACAGCGGACAGAAAGATACCGAGGCGGACTTGTACCATAAAGATGATGACAACGAGAAGAAAGGAGACAAAGATGCCTAAAACAATGAATAACCTCATTCCCCAAAGCAAATCTCCCGTTAATGTCATCCCCAGTGACTTCGAGGGAATTAAAATATCCGTCGCTTCGCCGGAAGATATCCTGTCGTGGTCATATGGTGAAGTTACCAAACCGGAAACCATCAACTATCGCACGCAAAAACCCGAGAGAGACGGTCTTTTTGACGAACGCATATTCGGTCCGGTCAAGGACTATGAATGTTACTGCGGCAAGTATAAGAAAATTCGCTACAAGGGCATTGTCTGCGACCGTTGCGGCGTGGAAGTGACGCGCTCATCGGTGCGCCGTGAAAGGATGGGACACATAGACTTGGCTGTTCCCGTGGTTCATGTTTGGTACCTCCACGGCGTTCCAAGCGTGCTGTCAACGATTTTGGATATGCCGGTCAGCGACATTGAGTCCGTTGTTTATTTCGCTTCTTTTGCCGTTTTGGGCATCAATGACGAGGTGAAACAGGGTGCTCTCCAGCAGCTCGAAAAAGAGTACAGGGAAATCATCAACCACCCCGACATCAAAGCTAACCCCTTGGCGCAAACCAAAGCAGAAGAAACATTCCGCGCCAGTAAACTCGAGCTCGAGTCGCTCTCAAAAAATCGCGTCATATCGGAGAACAGGTATCACGACCTCTCGATGAAGTACGGCCATATCATAACCGTGGGCATCGGCGCGGAAGCGATTTTGACGCTGCTAAAAAATATTGAATTAACACGGGCTATTAGCGACCTGGAAAAAGAAGTTGCCGACATCGCCGGACCAAACCGAAAAAAGATTATTCGCCGCTTGCGTTTGTTTAGCGATATGAAGCGTGCCAAAATCAAACCAGACTGGCTGGTGATGAGCCGCTTGCCGGTTATCCCGCCCGACCTTAGGCCCATGGTTCAGCTCGACGGCGGACGCTTTGCTACGAGCGACCTAAATGATCTCTACCGACGGGTACTGAACCGCAACAACCGCCTGAAACGGCTCATAAAGCAGGGCGCGCCGGAAGTTATCTGCCGCAATGAAAAAAGGATGCTGCAAGAAGCGGTAGACGCTCTTATAGATAACTCAACTCGCCGGGGCCGCATTGCCACCACCGGAGCCCAAAGAAAACTGCGCTCACTAAGTGACATCCTGCGCGGCAAGCAAGGCCGATTCCGCCAAAACCTCTTAGGAAAAAGGGTTGACTATTCGGGGCGCTCGGTAATCGTCATCGGACCGAAGCTCAAATTGCACCAGTGCGGCCTGCCGAAGGTTATGGCCGTTGAACTCTTTAAGACCTTTATCATTTCTCGGCTCATAAACGACGGCTATGTCCATAACGTGAAAAACGCGAGCCGCATCATCGAAAAACGCGAGCCAATTGTTTGGGACATCTTGGAGCAGGTTACTAAAGAGTATCACGTCCTCCTGAACCGCGCCCCGACCCTGCACCGCCTTGGCATACAGGCCTTTCAGCCGGTTCTTATAGAGGGAAAGGCCATACAAGTCCATCCGTCTGTTTGTTACGCCTTCAACGCTGACTTCGACGGAGACCAAATGGCGGTTCACGTGCCACTTAGCGAGCAAGCCAGAGTCGAGGCGCGCGATATTATGCTCTCGAGCAAAAATCTGCTCAAGCCGGCTTCGGGCGAACCTGTTATCTCGCCTCGCCTTGACGTGGTTATGGGGTGCTTCTACCTCACGAGTTATGAGCAAAATTCCACCGGCAGCCAAAAGTTTTACGCATCGAAAAACGAAGCGATTATGGCTTACCAGCAGGAGTCATTGCACTTGCGCGCCAAAATATTCGTGCGGGTCGATGACGACATCGCCCAAAACGATTCCGAGGTCAAAGAGTTGAAAGACGGCAATAAAATATTGGAAACTAGCGTCGGGCGCATCCTTTTTAATAATATTTTGCCCGACAGCATCGGCTTCCATAATATCGCCATGACTTCATCGAACCTCAAAAAGACGGTCGCACTGGTGTTCAAGGAAAACGGCCAAGCGGAAACCGCCGAGCTGGTGGATAAAATCAACGAGACTGGGTTCCGTTACGCGACTCTTAGCGGTGTCACGATTTCAATGGATGACATCTACACGCCGCTCGACAAGCCAGCCATTATGAGTGAAGCGGAGGTCAAAGTTCAAATAATCGATAAGCAATACCGAACCGGTTTAATTACCGCGGAAGAAAGGCGTCTCAAGACCATAGAGCTTTGGATAGGCGTGAGAAACACCATCGAAAAACATATGATTGACGGTTTTGATAAGGACAGTCCGGTTTGGTTAACGGTAAGCTCGGGTGCTAGAGGTTCCGTCACGCAGCTAGTTCAGATGAGCGGCATGAAGGGTAACGTGGTTAACCCCGCCGGAAAGATTATCGAACTGCCCATCAAATCGAGCTTCAAAGAAGGGCTTTCGGTTCTTGAATACTTTATTTCGACGCACGGTTCAAGAAAGGGTAAGTCCGATACCGCCCTTAGGACTTCCGACGCCGGCTACCTAACCCGCCGTTTGGTTGATGTGGCGCAGGATGTTGTCGTCATTGACAATGATTGCGGCACAAAGAACTTCCTCACCGCCACTAAACCAGCCGATGAGAGCGAGCTCGATAGCTTCAAAAAGCGCATTGCCGGCCGCGTCGCGCGCTCCACCGTTAAAAGCGGGGCAAAGACACTGGTGAAAAAAGGGGCTATCATCACGGAACCAATTGCCGGCCAAATCGCGCGCGCCAAAGATATAAACGAAGTCGGCATACGCTCGGTCATTTACTGTGACAGCGACCGCGGAGTGTGCCAAAAATGCTACGGCGTTGACCTTGCCACCGGTAGATTGGTGGCTCGCGGCACAACTGTTGGCGTTATAGCGGCGCAGGCCATCGGCGAACCGGGCACGCAGCTGACCATGAAAACATTCCACCTTGGCGGTGTTACCGGCGTTGACATCACGTCCGGACTTCCCCGTGTCGAGGAACTTTTCGAAGCGCGCTCGCCCAGAACTCCGGCTTTGGTAACGGATATTGACGGTGCTATAAATATCTCAACAGTGCGCGGCAAGAAAATCATAAAAGTTATTTCCATCAAACAAGAAGTCGAACAAATTTCCGTGCCCGAGGAATATAAGATAGAAGTTAATTCCGGAGATTACATAAAACCCAAGCAAGTTATTGCTACCGCCGAAGGCAAAAAGGCGCTGCGCGGCACCATAGAAGGGGTCGTAGGAATGAAGAAGAACGCCGTAATGGTAACGGCGAGCAATCCTCAATTCAAAGAATATGAGGTGCCTGCCGAAGCTGTGATATTAGTTAAGCCGGGCGATGAAGTCAAGGCGGGAGAAGCGCTGACCGAGGGACACTTAGACCTAGAGCAATCTCTGCGCCTGCGCGGCGCCCCTGTTACGCAGGATTACATAATCGGCGATGTTAAAAGCATTTACGCCTCTCAGGGACAGGAAATTAACGACAAGCACGTTGAACTTATAGTGGGCAGAATGTTCTCCAAGTTCCGAGTTATAGACGAAGGCGACAGCGAACTTGTTCCCGGCCAGCTCATAGACCAACAAAAATTCAACGCCATAGAAGCCGACCTTAAATCTCGGAAGAAGAGATTGCCTCTCGCGGAAACAATGGTTTTGGGAATTACTCGCGTGGCGCTCAAGACGGACAGTTTTCTGTCAGCGGCTTCGTTCCAGGAAACGACCAACATTCTCATAGAAGCGGCAACAAGCGGAGCAGTAGACCGATTGCACGGGCTAAAAGAAAATGTTATCATAGGTAAGCCCATTCCAGCCGGAACGGGTTTTGGGGTTAAAAAGGAAAGAAGCAAGAAGTAGTATGCCAACAATTAACCAATTGATTCGCAAAGGCAGGAAGAAAAGCGCTAAAAAAGCCAAGACGCCGGCACTGACGCGTGGCTTCAATTACCTAAAAAACAAGCCGGTTATCTCCAAAAAATCCAATCCTTTTAAGCGCGGAGTTTGCGTAAAGGTATCTACCACCACTCCCAAAAAGCCGAACTCCGCTTTGCGTAAAATCGCTAAAGTTCGTCTCACTAGCGACCAGGAAGTCACCGCTTATATTCCGGGCGAAGGGCATAATCTGCAAGAACACTCGGTCGTTATGATTCGCGGCGGCCGCGTTAAGGACTTGCCGGGCGTGCGCTACCATATAGTGCGAGGCAAATTGGACACACAGGGCGTAGCGAAACGGCGGCAAAGCAGATCGCTTTATGGCACTAAAAAACCGGCGGGTGGCAAACCCGAGTAAGCATCGAGGAATACTTATATGAGAGGTAGTATTAAAACCAAACGCATAAAACTGGAAGGGGATCCGCAGTACCAATCGCTGACGGTCGCTAAATTTATAAATTATGTTATGAAATGCGGCAAGAAAAACGTCGCCCGGCGCATAGTTTATGTCGCTCTGAACCAAGCCGCCAAAGAACTAAAAGTTAAAGAAGCCGACAAATTACTAGAAGATACTCTTAAAAAAGTGGCTCCCATTGTCGAAGTGCGCTCCAAAAGGGTCGGTGGCGCTAACTATCAAGTGCCGATCGAGGTGAGAGAACCGCGTAAAACAGCCCTCGCTATGAGGTGGGTACTGGAAGCGGCTAGAGCAGGCAAGGGCAAAGCTATGGCGCAAAAACTGGCGGAAGAAATTATTAATATTGCCCGCGACACGGGCAGCGCTCTCAAGAAACGTGAAGATGTGCACCGCATGGCGGAAGCCAACCGCGCCTTCGCACACTTCGCAAGGTATTAAGTTGGTTCATCAGGTTCATAAAGTTTTTAAAGTTCATAAAGCGTATCCGAATTTTTCCGACTTTATAAACCTTACGAACCTTATAATCCTTATAACTTTCTTATGGCTCGAGAATATAGTTTAGACAAAACAAGAAACATTGGCATAATCGCTCATATAGACGCCGGCAAGACCACGGTTACAGAGCGTGTTCTTTTCTATACCGGGAAAAAACACAAAATCGGCGAGGTACATGAAGGCGAAGCGGAGATGGACTGGATGGAACAAGAGCGTGAGCGCGGCATTACCATTACGGCCGCCGCAACGACTTGCTTCTGGAAAGATACGCGTATTAATATTATCGATACTCCGGGCCACGTTGATTTTACGGTTGAAGTGGAACGGTCGCTTAGAGTTCTGGATGGCGGAGTAGTGGTTTTTGACGGCGTCGCCGGCGTGGAACCGCAATCGGAAACCGTTTGGCGCCAAGCCGATAAATACGAAGTGCCGCGTATTTGTTTTATCAACAAACTTGACCGCACCGGCGCCGACTTCGAAAAGAGCTTCCAATCTATCATTGCCCGTTTAAGCGCTAAAGCGGTGCTCATGCAAATTCCCATTGGTAACGAATCAAACCTCAAAGGCGTCATCGACTTATTGGATGAGAAGGCCTACATCAATGAAGATGATTTGGGAAAGACCATAAGAACCGAAGAAATACCGGCCGATATGACCGAAGAAGCCAAGAAGTGGCGCAATATCGCCATCGAAAAGATCGCCGAAACCGACGACGAGTTGCTCGGTAAGTTTCTCGATGGCGTTGAGCCCACGCTTGCCGAATTGAAAACCGCTCTCCACAAAGCGACGGTCGCAAATATAATCTACCCCGTCTTTCTAGGTAGCGCCCTGAAAAACAAAGGTATCCAACTTTTACTTGATGCCGTTGTTGCGTATCTTCCTAACCCACTAGAAGTGAAGGCCCCGGTTGCTACCAACCCCAAAAATCCCGAACAATTTATCGACATTAAGCCGAGCGATGACGAGCCCTTCACGGCGCTGGCTTTCAAGGTGGCGGCCGACCCGTTTGTCGGCAAATTGACATTCTTTAGGGTTTATTCGGGCACACTGAAAGCCGGCTCCTATGTGTTAAACGCGTCAAACGGCGAAAAAGAGCGTATTGGGCGCATCGTCCGGCTTCACGCCAACCATCGCGAAGACGTCGAGCAGATTTATACCGGAGAAATCGCGGCGGCCGTCGGCCTGAAAGTGACGGTTACAGGGCACACCTTATCCGACCCAAACCGGCCGGTGCTTCTGGAATCCATCACTTTTCCCGAACCGGTTATTTCTATTGCCATTGAGCCAAAAACCAAAGCCGACCAAGAAAAAATGGGCTTGGCGCTTAACCGCTTGGCCGAGGAAGACCCGACCTTTCAGGTATCAACCGATGCAGAGACCAACCAAACACTTATAGCCGGTATGGGTGAACTTCATTTGGAGATTATCGTTGACCGTATGAAGCGCGAATTTAACGTCGAGGCTAATGTCGGTAACCCCCAGGTCGCGTACAGGGAAACTATTACACAGGGCGCGAAAGCCGAGGGCAAATTCATCAGACAGACCGGCGGCCGCGGCCAATACGGTCATGTCTACCTTGAGATTCAGCCGAAAGAACAGGGTGAAGGTTATGAATTTATCAATAAAGTTGTTGGTGGTTCCATCCCCAAGGAATTTATCGCGCCTGTCGAAAAAGGAGTTCGCGAAGCTATGACCAGGGGGGTTGTGGCCGGTTATCAGCTCATAGATATGAGCGTAACGCTTTACGATGGCACATATCATGATGTTGACTCATCCGAGCTGGCCTTTCAGATCGCCGGCAGTATGGCGCTCCAGGAAGCGACCAAACGCGCCAACCCCATCCTGCTTGAACCGATTATGAAGGTTGAGGTGGTTACTCCGGATGATTTTTTGGGCGATGTTATGGGAGACCTAAACTCAAAGCGCGGCCGCATCGAAGAGCAAGCGGACAGACATGGCGCCAAAGTGATAGATGCCAAGGTGCCTCTGGCGGAAATGTTCGGCTATGCTACAACGCTGCGTTCTATGACCCAGGGACGCGCGTCTTACACCATGGAATTCAGCCATTATCAGGAAGTTCCGCGCCACCTCGCGGAGCAAATCGCTACCCAGCGCTCAAGTTCTAAAACAATCTAAAAACTCGTGTGGCTAACAACCCATTAGCTTCATATCTCAAACAATCCTCTTTGTTAATAACTCCTTCTGTCGCAAGGGCCTTTGATAAAGTTGACCGGCGGCATTTTGTAAGGCGGGAGAACCTGGACCGTGCCTACGAGAATATACCGCTGCCTATTGGCGAAGGTCAAACTATCTCACAGCCGATAACCGTAGCTTTTATGCTTACTCTTCTCGACTTAAAACCCGCGCAAAAGGTATTGGATGTCGGCAGCGGCAGCGGCTGGACGACGGCACTTATCGCCGCCATTTTGGGTCCCAAAGGGAGAGTATACGGCACGGAAAGGATTGAAAGCTTAGTTGAATTCGGTCGAGTAAATATAGCCAAATACCGCTTTAAGAACGCGTCGATATTGCTGGCTGGCGAAAAACTCGGTCTGTCCCAAAAAGCGCCATATGATAGGATCTTGGTTTCCGCGGCCGGCAAACGAATATCGGAAGAATTAGTCGGCCAGTTAAAAATCGGCGGTGTGATGGTATTGCCCGTTATGAATTCTGTTTATAGAGTTGTAAAAAAGAAAAAGGGGATTGAAAAGGAAGAATTTTACGGCTTCGACTTCGTGGAACTTAAATAACTCACCTCAAACCGCACGTACACCTCCGAGGTGTACGTGGGTTCCGCCAGAGAGTTTATGGTGTTTGATGGTTGAGGGTTGAACTGCAGTTTGGTAAATTGAAATTGATAAGTAACATTTTATAGAGGGTGATATGGCAACAGAAAAATACGACGATAAAAACGGTAAATATGGGGGTTACGGCAAGAGGCCGCTCTGGCAATGGGTCATCATCTACCTCGTAGTCGGCGGCATCATCTACTTAGCCATTTACTATCTCTTCTTTTCAGGCCGCTCCTCGAGCTACTAATCAGACCTCTATCCAGCCACCATCACAACCCTGTAATATTGATTGTCGCCGAGTTTTCATTAAGGCGCATCAAATAAAGCAATAGGGTATTTTAGCAATAAATTGGAATATTTGGCTGTTAAGTTTTATAATAAGATAAAAGGAGTTTTTGATGGAGGGAACTACGCAACTTAAAACTATTAAGGAAGCTTCGCTGTGGGCTAGCGATTATTTAAGTAGAGATATAACCGAGTCGAATATATTTCATCTAATGCAATATGGACGGAGATGTTAAGATATAATTATGCATGACGTTACGACAAAAATTTTGCTAGGCGACTCACGTGAGGTGCTAAAAATAATTGAAAGCAACTCGATTGATCTTATTGTTACCTCTCCACCCTATGCGGATAGAAGAAAAAACACATATGGTGGGATTGATCCTAAAGAGTATGTTGATTGGTTCTTGCCCATCAGCGGAGAATTATTGCGCGTACTGAAGCCAACAGGTACTTTTATCTTAAATATTAAAGAGAAAGCCGAGAACGGCGAGAGAAGTACCTATGTGCTCGATCTTATTTTAGCGTTGCGTGAACAGGGTTGGTTGTGGACAGAGGAGTTTATTTGGTATAAAAAAAATTGCTACCCTGGTAAATGGCCAAATCGTTTTCGTGATGCGTGGGAAAGAGTGCTTCAATTTAATAAAACTAGAGATTTTAAGATGTACCAAGAAACAGTAATGGTACCAGTTGGTAACTGGGCGAGCGGACGACTAAAAAATCTGAGCGTAACAGATAAAATACGAGATAATTCTAAAAGCGGTAGTGGGTTTGGTAAAAACATTTCCAATTGGTTGAAACGAGATATGGTGTATCCCAGTAATGTTTTGCAGTTCGCGACCGTTTGTAATAACAAGAATCACAGTGCACCCTTCCCAAAAGAATTGCCAGAATGGTTTATCAAATTATTTACTCAAACAAATGATTTTGTTTTAGATCCATTTCTGGGTTCTGGCACTACTTCGGAAGTGGCGCAAAGGATGGGGCGTAATTCTATTGGTATTGATATAATGCCAAAGTATGTTGAGATGGCTAAAGAACAAGTTGCGCAACAAAAAGAATCGTCTTTATTTATTCATAACAAAGTCGCTGTATGAAAATATTTAGCCTACAAGAAATTTATGAATATACGGAGAAGCACATTTTAATCTTCCATCAAAGGAGGTTAGATTATGTACGAAACAGGGTCGATCTACTCAAGATTTTGAAGCAAAAAAATCCATATCTTTTCAGAGCAAAAAATGTGTTGACAGCTCAAGATATAATTAAGGGATTTTTAGATGCCTTCCTACAATCCCAAGAGGAAACATTATTCGGCGATTTTATTGAGGGTCTAGCAATTTTTGTATGCGACAAAGTGTATGGTGCTAAAAAATCAGAATTGACAGGTATCGACTTAGAATTTGAAAAAGATGGAGTGATGTATATTATTGAAATTAAAGCGGGTTGGAATTGGGGCAATTCAAGTCAAATCCGCCAGCTTAAAATTAATTTTGAAAGCGCAAAAAAATTATTATTGGCGAAGACTGACAAAAAAATTGTCGCAGTCAACGGGTGTTGTTTTGGCAAGGATAATAAGCCGGATAAGGGCGGCTATCTGAAATTATGCGGGCAACGATTCTGGGAACTAATCTCTGGAAATGAGAAACTTTATTTAGATATCATTGAGCCAATTGGCTACAAAGCAAGGGAGAAAAACGAAGAGTTTATGGAAAATTACGCTCAAACCATAAATAAATTTACATTGGAGTTCTCACAAAAGTTTTGTGATAATGGAAAAATCAATTGGGAAAAGTTGGTAAAGTATAATTCTGGGTTTGAGAGGGCAATCAATAAATAAATATGGAAATTCAAGAAAATATGAATATAATTTATCCAATAACGATCGAAGATCTACAAAACGATGCCGTTAAAAGGATTGGCAGAAAACTAAATGGTGATGAATTACATACTGCTATAAAATGTGTCGAGTGGGGTTTATCATCAATAACAGATATTACTCTAAAATCTGCTATTGATGAGGCTATTGGGAAAAACCGCTGACCCAATGCTGATGGTTTCGGTGAATGTGGGGGGATGGGCCTAGGCGGTCTAGCTCCAAAAGGATAAACCGAACAGCGTAATTTCACATAGAAAGAATATCCACTACCCAAACGAGGTAATGGATAAAAGACAAGACAAGTAACTATAGAATATGACTACAGGAGATTTTCTCGTGCAATATTGGCAAGAGATAATTGCCATAATTCTTTCAGGAGGGGCATTGTTCGTGTCCAAACAGGCATATCATAAATCGCGAGCTATTTATGATATTGCAAAGTACAAATTCCCTAAGCAAATTGGTGATAGATTGGTGATAGTAAGACAGAGAACGATAAGCGTCTCGAGAATGCTTTGCGTAAAAAACTCAGAACTGGTAAGTGGCAGGTCATGCATATTTACGAGAAGTCAGCAAATACGCTAATGATTGTTATTGGTAAAGTGAGAAAGTAGGCCATAGCGATCTCGAACCTATTTAAAAATTATAAAACCAATAATTCGGAGCTATCTTTTTTTAAGTAAATTAACACGGTGCACACAAATAAATACGCTGGTGTTGACGGGGGGAAATAATTGGTGTATTATAAACAATGTGAAAACATGGCGGAAGTCATGGAGTAGAATTGCTATGGAATAATTAATAATACAAGGGATTCCTCGACTACGATGACTTCACTCGGAATGACAATTAGAAAAATACAAATACTATAAACAATATATTAGCTAACTAAAAGAGGTGTAGAATGGCAGAGAAATTTGAGCGCAACAAACCGCACGTCAATGTTGGTACCATCGGCCACGTTGACCATGGTAAAACAACCTTAACGGCCGCGATTACCAAAGTTTTGTCCAAAGACGGCAAAACGAAAGTTCGCAGCTTTGACTCTATCGACAACGCTCCCGAAGAGCGCGAACGCGGCATAACCATTGCCACATCGCATTGTGAATACGAAACCGCTAAACGCCACTACGCGCACGTCGACTGTCCGGGCCACGCCGACTACGTTAAGAATATGATTACCGGCGCGGCACAGATGGACGCGGCGATTTTAGTTGTGAGCGCTACCGACGGTCCCATGCCCCAAACCAGAGAGCACATCCTCTTGGCTCACCAAGTTGGCGTACCCAATATTGTTGTCTTCTTGAACAAAGTTGACCAGGTTAAAGACGCCGAGCTTATAGACCTCGTGGAAATGGAAGTGCGTGATTTACTGAAGAAATACGAATATCCCGGCGACGAGGTTCCCATCATTCGCGGTTCGGCCTTGAAAGCCCTTGAGGGCGACGCCGAAGGCGAAAAAGCCATTATGGAGCTTATGAACGCTCTCGATACCTACATTCCCGAGCCCAAGCGCGAAATCGACAAGCCGGTGCTTATGCCCATTGAGGATGTCTTTTCCATCAAGGGCCGCGGCACGGTTGTTACCGGACGCATAGAGCGCGGAGTCGTGAAAGTAAACGACGAGGTGGAAATTGTTGGCATCAAACCGACCAAGAAAACCGTTTGTACCGGCGTGGAAATGTTCAATAAACTTCTTGACCAAGGCGAAGCCGGCGATAACGTCGGTGTGCTTCTGCGCGGCCTGGAGCGAGATGACGTCGAGCGCGGCCAGGTTTTGGCTAAACCCGGCTCCATCACACCCCACACTGAGTTTGATAGTGAAGTATACATCCTAACCAAAGATGAAGGCGGTCGACACACGCCGTTCGCCAAAGGTTATAAGCCCCAATTCTATATCCGCACCACCGATGTTACGGGTGAAATCGAGCTTCCGGAGGGCACCGAAATGGTTATGCCCGGCGACACCATCACCTTCAAAGTTAAACTTTTGGTGCCGGTTGCCATCGAAGAAGGTATGCGCTTTGCCATCCGCGAAGGCGGCCGCACCGTTGGCGCCGGAGTAGTTACTAAGATAGTTAAGTAAATTAGCTAACACAAAAGCATGCCACAAAAGAGCAAAAGCGAACCTAAACAAAGAATCAGAATTCGACTGCGCGCCTACGACCACCGAATCATTGACAAGGCCTGCCACACAATACTCGAGATAGTGGCGCGTTCCGGCGCCAAAGTCGCCGGGCCCATCCCTTTGCCGACGCAGAACCGCAAAATGACAGTTATGCGTTCAACTTTTGTTCACAAGGACGCCAGGGAACAATACGAGATGCGCATCCACAAGCGCCTAATAGACGTTCTTGAGCCCACCGACCAGACCATCGACTTCCTGATGAATCTTGACCTGCCCAGCGGCGTCGACGTCGAAATCAAGACTTAGTTAATCACGCGAATCACTCGAATAAAACGACGCGAATTACACGCGAATGCAAATATAGGTTTTGCACGAACGTAAAAAGGTGTTAGGGTTCAGCTTAATTATTAAGAACCTGTTTAATATTAGATAAATAAGTTGCGGTGATATCGGCCCCGTAGGGGAGATGATCCGGCAAGGGTTGTGATATGAGTTTTATTTTAGGGCAAAAAATTGGGATGACGAGGATATACGATAAAGCCCACCAAGCCGTTCCGGTAACGGTGGTTTTAGCATTGCCCAATAAAGTTGTTCAGGTAAAGAGTGTTCATAGTGACGGCTATACCGCCCTTCAAGTTGGCGCTCATGATGCCAACCGACATATGACTAAACCTCTCACCGGACACACCAAAGCTGCTAAGATGGCGCCTAAACTCCTGCGCGAATACCGAGTTGATAAAATAGACCATAGTGTCGGGGACAGTTTTACGGTTGAACAGTTTAAGGCGGATGATGTGGTAAAAGTTACCGGCACGACTAAGGGGAAGGGGTTCGCCGGCGTTATCAAGCGGCACGGTTTTCACAGAGGTCCGGAAACACACGGCTCCGACCACCACCGAGCCCCGGGTTCCATTGGCGCCCAGCAGCCCCAAAGAGTCGTCAAAGGCAAAAAAATGCCGGGCCATATGGGACACGTTATTTCCACAATGATTAAAGTTAAGGTTGTGGATGTAATTAAAGACGACAATCTTATCCTTTTGCGCGGCGCCCTACCGGGTCCGAACAAGGGGTGGCTAACGATTAAGAATTAGCTATGAAGTGCGCGCTTTATAACATTGCGGGCTTGAGCGATAAGACCATCACACTGGACGATGCTTATTTTGGGGTTAAGGTTAGCCCTATAACTATCGCTCAAGTTTTGAGAGCGCAGATAGCCAACCGGCACGCGCCTATCGCTAACACACTGCGTCGCGGCGAAGTTGCCGGCGGCGGACGCAAGCCCTGGCGACAAAAAGGCACAGGGCGCGCTCGCGCCGGTTCTATCCGTTCACCGCTATGGCGCGGCGGCGGCATAACCTTCGGCCCGCTTAGCGAAAAAAATCCAAACTTAAGCATACCCGCTAAGATGAAGCGCCAAGCCACTCGCGCCGCGTTAAGCGCCAAAGCGCAGGATAAATCACTTATTATTATCGAAGCGGACGCCGCCAAGGTGAAACGAGCGGAAATAATGAAACTGATGGACAAGCTGAATATATCCGACAAAACAGTTTTATTTATAACAAACACCAACGAAACCAACCTCGTGAAACAGATTCGTAACTGTGCCAACATCACTGTCATTGGCTCGAACGGCATAAATCTTTACGATTTGCTCAATCATCAAGTAGTCGTCATGACACTCGGGGCTTGCAACGTGTATGCTGGTAAAAAGGAAATTAAAGCACCCGTTGTCAACGCTAAATCAAAATTATGAAAAAATTAATTCCGCAAATCAGTGAAAAAAGTATGGCGCAAGCCGGCAATGGGTGGTATAGTTTTACAGCGCCGCTAACCTATACCAAACCGGTAGTCGCGGACTTAATTCGCAGGGAATTCAAAGCCAAACCATTAGAGGTCAGGTGCTCCACATCTAAACCAGAGAAACGCCGGCGCGGCAAATATTATTACAAAACCAAACAGGTCAAAAAGTTTATAGTTAAGATGCCCGAAGGCACCAAGATCGCCAGTTTTGAGGTTAAAAAATAATGAAATCGAAAAATACCGCCATTCGAGCCGTTAAGCCCACTTCCGCCGGCCGCCGCCTCGCCAGCTTTCTTCGGCGCGACCAATTAGCTAAGGGCAAACCGGCTCGCTCGCTAACCAAGGCGCACAAAAGAAGCATTGGCCGAGACAATATGGGACACATTTCGACGCGCCACAGGGGCGGCGGGGTTAAGAGGCGCTATAGAATCATTAGCACCCTTGGCCAGTGCGGGACGGGCCCGTTTGATGTGATGCAGCTGGAATACGACCCGTTTCGCTCGGCCCACATTGCTCTTATCAAAAACCAAGAGGGTCGTAAGTTTTATATTCTAGCGCCGCTTGATATTACTAAAGATAAAAAGCTGGAATACGGCAGCGAGGCGAGCATTCTCGCCGGCAATCGCCTGCCCATCGGCAATATTCCGACGGGTATGGAGATACACAATATTTGCGTTACCCCGGGCAGCCCGGCGAAAATGGTGCGTGCCGCCGGCACCAAAGCCGTCGTTATGGCTCACGAAGGCGGTTATACTCTAGTAAAACTGCCTTCCGGCGAACTTAGAAAGTTCAATGACAGCTGTGAAGTTTCTATCGGTGTCGTAAGTAATGTCGCCCATAACACCATTCGCATTGGCAAAGCCGGCCGCCAGCGTCACAAGGGCATTCGCCCCACCGTTCGCGGTAAGGCGATGTACCCCGAAGCCCACCCCCATGGCGGCGGCGAAGGCAATACATCAATCGGTATGAAAGCGCCAAAGACGCCTTGGGGCAAAAGGACCATGGGTGTTAAAACCAGACGCCGCCCCAATCTGGGTAATTTAATAGTGAGACCTAGACGAAAGAAGAGGAGATAAGATGAGCCGATCCCTTAAGAAGGGTCCGTACGTGGACGAAAATTTGCTTAAAAAAATAACCGGCCTCAAAACAGGCGATAAGCAAGTGGTTAAAACATGGGCAAGACAGAGCACCATCGCGCCGGAGTTTGTCGGCTTTACCATTGGTGTCCATAACGGCAAGGAGCACATACCAGTATTTATCAGTGAAGAAATGGTTGGCCACCGCCTGGGCGAATTCTCCCCAACACGCAAGTTCCGTAAGCATGGCGGCAGGATGGCTAAAGAACAGGAGACCGCGCCTAGCACCCCAGCTCCGTCAAAAAAGGAATAAAAAGTGTCTACAGCAACAGCCAAAGTAAAATTTTTAAAAGTATCACCCAAAAAACTGCGCCCCTTGGCGCGGGCAATAGCCCATAAGAAATTAACCGATGCCGAGTGGATTATAAAGAATTCACATCTTGGGCACGCTCCGGAGTTTTGGCACGCCCTTACCAACGCCCAAGCCATGCTGAAAAATAAAGGCGAAAGCTTAGCGGAAGCACGTGTCGCGGAGGTTTGCGTCAACGACGGCCCACGGCTAAAAAGGTCACGACCGTCGGCACGCGGCCGTTCGTCTGGTTATAAGCATTCACTGTCGCATTTATCCTTAACGCTCACCACCAATGAGCCAATAAAATTAAAGCTAAAAGCTACCCCAAAGCTAAAAAAGGAAACCCATGGGACAAAAAGTTAATCCAAGGAGCTTTCGTTTGCTTGTGAACCGCGACTGGGACAGCCGTTGGATAGCAACGGACAAGAAAAAATACCAAAGCCAGCTCTTGGAAGATATTAAAATACGCGAGTTTATTAACAAAACCGCCGGACCGCAGGCGGCCATTGCCAAAATTCTTATTGAACGAACACTCGATAGAACAAAGGTTAGCATCTTCACAGGCCGCCCGGGTGTGCTTATTGGTCGCTCGGGACAGGGAATAGAGAATTTAACATCTCAAGTTAAGCGCATAGTCGCCGGCAAAGTAAACGTTGATGTTGTGGAAGTTCGTAAACCGGAGCTGTCGGCCGCGCTCGTGGCCTCGAGCATCGGCCAACAAATCACCCGCCGCGTGGCCTACCGCCGCGCCGTTAAAATGTCCATTCAAAAAGTTATGCAATCGGGAGCCCTTGGCGTAAAGGTCAATATCTCCGGACGCTTAAACGGCGCCGAAATCGCCCGACGGGAAAAATTTAGCGAAGGCAGCATACCCTTGTCGGTCATTCGAGCCAATATTGACTTCGCGATTTATCACGCCCCCACGACTTATGGCACCATCGGCATAAAGGTTTGGATTAATCTGCCGCAAGACGAGAAATAATCATGTTAATACCCAAAAAAGTTAAACATCGTAAACAATTTCGGGGACATAGGGGCGGCGTTGCCACGCGCGGCCAATCTTTGGCGTTTGGCGCGTACGGCTTGAAAGCATTGGAAAGAGGATGGATAACTTCACGCCAAATAGAAGCCGCTCGCAGAGCAATGACGCGCTATATGAAACGAGGCGGCAAAGTTTGGATACGCCTATTTCCCGACCGAGTGGTCACCAAATCACCCGACGAAGTCGGCATGGGCGGCGGCAAGGGCGCGCCGGACCACTTTGTGGCTACCGTCAAACCGGGTACCATAATTTTTGAAATTGACGGAGTTACGGGAGAAGTGGCACGCGAAGCGCTACGGTTAGCCCGACATAAACTGCCTATGAAAGTTAAAACGGTTTTGAAGATTGAAGTTGGAGCCGGCAATGAAAATTAAAGAAAGGAAAGCACAGATTAGCGCGATGAGGCCAGCCGAAGCGGCTCTCGAGATTCCAAAGCTCGAAGATAAGCTCCGCAGCTTGATTTCGGGCTCTGTAACGGGTAAGATAAAGAACGTTCGCGAATTAAAAGCCGTTCGCCGCGACATCGCCCGCCTTAAGTCATTCATCCAAAGTAAATCAAATATATGAAGACAACCCTTATTGGAAATATTGTAAAAATTACGCCCCATTCTACCGTGGTGGCAGTGGAACGCACCAAGATTCATCCGATATACTCAAAGCGCTTTACTGTTACTAAGAAATTCCACACCGACAATCCGCAGAGTATTGGTGAAGTCGGTAGCCAGGTGATGATTGGCGAGATAAAACCGATGTCTAAAACCAAGCAT
>DATEBX010000015.1:0-16976 GCA_035287145.1 Patescibacteria group bacterium
ACGCCACGTGGCCATTGCGGCCAATTCCCACGAGTACCAGGTCTACCCCCCCTGCCTTCTCGATCATTTCTTCGTACTCTTGGCAGAAGGCAAAAGGATCTTTGGCCAGACCATCCGGCACGTGGGTATTCTCCGGCCTGATGTTGATGTGCCGGAACAGACGGCTTTCCATAAAGAAGCGAAAGCTCTTCGGATGTTCGGGACCCAAACCAAGATACTCGTCTAGGTTGAAGGTCACAACCCGCGAGAAGTCGAGTCCCCACTCCCTGTGGAGTCTTGCTAACTCCACATAGACCAGTTCCATTGTAACTCCAGTAGCGAGTATAATAACCGCACTCGGCTTCTCCAGTACGAGCCGGGCTATCACCAAGGCTATCAGCTGGCAAGCCTCTGAGCAAGTAGCCTTCTTACTAATCTGCATTATTCCCACTACCCTTCTTCTGGAATGTAGCTCCTGTATGTCAAGGAACTATATTTATTCTCCGACTAAGAAAATAAGAATAAAATTGGCAGGAGTGGAATAAACTGCAGAAAAATAATTATTATAATAATAAGGAAGACCACCCGTAATATCTGGGTGGTCTTTGAGTTACCCCACGGCGGCGGGGGAGGTTAGTGTTATTCAACACCTTCACCGCTACTGTAGGTGTGGCCGCAGGGGCATTGCCATCTCCGGACAATTGCTCGGCAAAGCCGAGTTGTCAAGCGGAGTGGTCCTACCGATGAGACTAACCTTGCCCTTTCTTGACCGCACTTTGGACACCTGTCCTCTTGGGGGCTGTTGAAGTAGACAGGCGTGGTCACGCACGCTTGGGCTATCAATGGCTCCACTCCTTTCAGTGAGGTTGCGAGCCGGTAGCATAATCTTAAAAAGAATAATAAAAGAATAAAATGGAAAAAAGAAAAAATTCCCAGAGCTGGGAGTTTTTTCTCAAAAAAAAGACCAAAATGTTTATATGGTTCGCTCAACTACCCAAATCTTCAGGTTAGTCGGGTCAAAACGAATAGAATAATCGTAAATATTTCCGCGGACTGTGAGATAGAGTTCCTTTCTAAGCAATTCCTCAAATGAACGCTTAAGCGGCAGAATAATTTTGCCGGACAGCTCATATTGATTTGCCGAATAGGAAGAAGTGGCCAGGTCGGTATTTTTTAACTCTCCCTTATGTTTTAGCAATTGGTCCAATATTTTTGTGGTCTCTCGGGCAGAGCGTATTTTATTAGAATCCAGTCTTTTACCCCGCAAATAGACCTGATTTCTTGTTTTGTCCAATACCAAGTCAATGCCTTCTTTTTGTTTATCCATTTGGGGGCGAGAGAGGAGGCGGTGCACTGCTTGAAATGAACGGTTATACTCCCTTATACCTATCACTTCCTCTTGTCCCACGAGAGAAGAATATGATTTATTTTTCAAATCCTGCTCAATTTTGACCCCACCATTTTCCGTGCCGTCTAACCAAGAAAGATAGCTGAAATACACATCGGTTCCCAATCGGGTTTTAATTTCTTTTTCCAAGATTTCTTCCTTGTCAATCAAAGAATTTTTAGGAACCGCGAAAGTAAGACAACCCTTCTGTCCCAGACCATAGGCCTCGCCCTTAGCCCCCACCTGGTCGTCTTTCTTAACGAGCTTATGGAGTATTTGGAGAAGAATATTAAACTCTGGCGCATCCAACCCTAGAACATTAAAGAAAGCTCGGTGTTGATTTAGACTCTCGATAAAAAGGGAGAAATCCTGTTGGGAGGGTCCAAGTTGAAAGACATTTTTCAGGTTTGAAAGAATGCGAAGGGAAATTAAATCTAGCCCCTTCATAAGAATCAGCCAGGGACTCTCCTTCTTATCGTAATAGGCAAGAAGAGAATCAATCTTCCGGAAAGGAATATTCTTCTTATTATTATCTTTTTTCATCTGCGTTAAATCCGCTTCGCTTCTTTTTATCCAGTTCAAATGCGCGCCGGCGGCTCCGATTGGCCGCCAGCCGCCAAACTGGATCAAGCCAAAATCAAAGTGCCAGCCTAGAGAACTGCCGCCCAAAACGTCAGTCATTCGTTCACCGAACCAAGCCGGATTCTCTTTTTTCAACAAATCTTTTTCTGCCCAATAAATTATAGGAAAGCCGCCAGAGTCAACCAAAGCATTAAAAGCATTGGCGCCGCTTGAGAGTCCATCGCGAGCGCTTCTATTGATTCGCCAGGCAAGACTAAATGCTTCTTGAAATGCCTCACTATCCCTTAATTGGTTAATTTTTATTTTTTGCCAGCTAATAATTTCGTTTTTTTCGACCGAACCATAATATAGATTAAGCTCCAAAGAGATGAGGGCGCAAATAGTAGCCAATAGATTTAAGTTTTCTCCTTCCGAGGTTTCCGAAAGAAAAGTGATTTGGCAACCACCCTTTTCACTAATGAGCCCCCCAAACCTCTCATTGAGAAAGCTGTTAATATTGATAATTTCTTCCGTCTCTAGAGAGAATGAAGAAAAATGATCCTTGGGTCGAATATAGACCTCGCAGGACTCCTTAACGATAATTTTTTTCTCCGAGATCGGTTTGAGGCCCGCGTAAATCCTAAAAGGAACCTTTTGACAGATAGAAATTCCTCCATAGAAAGCCGAGTATTCTCCGGTCCACATAAAGCTAGGAGAAGTTGAGACGACCAATTCATTCTCCGAAAAAAATTGTCGATATTTTTCAGGAAAATTCTCCTGGAGGATTCTACTATTTATTGCTTTTACCATTTTGGGGTTATAAGTGCCTTTACTCTGCCATAATTGACAAAATATATCAAGAGTAATGTGTCTTTTGAAGTAATTTATTAGCCAATTGAAGCTGTTCGCGGGTATTGACGCCAACGGCCTCCCGCCAATTACTTATTGGGAGGACGTTAACCTTTTTCTTTTCCCGCACAGCTAAATTTAAGATATCAGTCAAATAATACTCCCCCGAAGCGCTCTTTTTGATTTTTGGCAATGCTCGCCAGAGCCATCCAGTTTCAACAAGATAACAGGAAGGATTGCATTCCTGAATCTTTTTTTCCTCATCCGATGCCTCTTTTTCCTCAATACTTTTCATGACATTTCCATCTTTATCTCTAACAAGCCTGCCATATTGAAAAAATGAAGGATTCTCAAAAACAACCGAGACGAGAGAAAGCGTCGCTTTTGTTTGCCGGTGGCTTTTAATTAATTTATTTAAGGTAGAGGATTGCCAAAAGGGCGTATCCCCGTAAATAATTAAAACTGATTTCGCATCAACCAAGGCTTTTTTTGCTTCGGAAACTGCGTGAGCTGTGCCCAGTTGTTTCTTCTGCCAACAATATATTACTTTTTTCCCTAGTAAGTTTTGCACCATTTCGCCCCGATAACCCACAACTACAACCGGTTTTCCAAAACCCGCCTCAGCGAGCGACTTAAGGGAATATGTTATCAATGGCTTACCCATAAGAGAAAAAAGAACTTTGGGTTTATTTTGGGCGTTTATTCTTTTGCCCTTGCCGGCGGCTAAAATTAGAGCTTGAATTTGTTTCATTTTCTAAATCACCCTTACCCCGTCAGAAGGAAGACAAAGGTATGTCTTGCCCTTAAGACCGGTTTTTTTATTGAATTCCTTCTCTAACTTATCAGCAAAAAGCCGACCCTGCCCCTTTCCTACTAAATTTAAAGTGCACCCGCCAAATCCTCCGCCGATCATTCGTGCCCCTAAAAGTTCGCTAAAACTATTGGCAATCCCAACTGCTATATCGAGCTCCTTGCAAGATACTTCGTAGTTGTATTGTAAACTCTGATGGCTTTCAAAAAGCAACTGGCCAATAGTTTTATAGTCCTCTTGGATTAAAGCCACTTTCATTTTTTGGACGCGCAGGTTTTCCGCTATGGGATGGAGCGCTCTATTATAAAAGATATCCCCATTTTTAGAGCCATATTCTCCTAGAATATTGGGTTTAATACTTATTAGCATCTGTGCCGTTATATCTCGTAAATTTCTGATTTTTCGCGGAATAAATATCCTAGCGGCAATATCAACTACTTTTTGCGCCTGTTCTTTTCTTAAAGCAAAGGGCGAATTGATTTGTTTGTGCCGTGTGGTTGTTTCAAGCACTACTATTTCAAGCTCGGTTGGAAATTTAATAAGCTCATAGTCAAGGGAACGTGTATCAAGCCAAAGGGCGAACCCCTTTTTACCATTGGCGATGCAGAATTGGTCCATAATGCCGCCGGTAGTCCCGTACCACCATTCAGCTTCGCAGGCAATACGGGCAATTTCTTTTCTGTTGAGACCTAACTTATAGAGTTCATTGAGAATAAAAGTAAAGCCGGTCGCTAAACTGGAAGAGGAAGATAGTCCGCTGCCGATAGGAATATCGGATGAGACGGCGAAATCAACTCCCCTGACATTTATATTCCTTCTTTTAAGTACCTCAACTACACCTTGGAGATAAAGCATCCACTCGTATTTAGTTCTATGATGATCCAATATACTAAATTGTCCTATCTCATCTAATTTCTCGGTATAACCCCTAATAGTTCTATCTTTTCGTTTTGCCCCTGCCCAAGTCATTCCAAGATTTATAGCTGTTGGTAAAACAAAACCATCATGATAATCGGTGTGTTCACCGATAATATTAACTCGGCCCGGCGACCGAAATAATTTCTCTGGTTTTTTCCCAAATTTTTTTTGAAATATTGCGCTAATACTCATCTTCGATAGGTAATTTAACCCTATCTTAATTTAAGAAAAGTACCCTAAAGAAAAAAATGGAATAAAAAGAATAATGTACAAAACGAATTATTTTCCTACAACAAAAAAGCTCACCTTTAAGCAAACTTTCTTGTCCCAATATGAAAATACTTTTAGAATGGTCGGTAAGCTGAGCTTACCTTGACCACCCTTAGCGTGGTCGGGGATGCCGGACTCGAACCGGCGGCCTCGGGAACCCTAATCCCGCGCGCTACCAACTGCGCCAATCCCCGGATTAACTAATTTCTAATGACGAATTGCTCTAATTAACCTAAACAAATCCCAATGTCCCAAACGGTATGCTTTAGAAATTAGGTCAATTAGTAATTAGAAATTTTCATGTGGCGCCCCTGGTAGGAATTGCACCCACGACCTTTCCCTTAGGACGGGACTGCTCTATCTGCTGAGCTACAGGGGCAACACTACCTAGATTCTACTCTGATATTGCGATATAATCAACCTATGAATAAGGAGCAGCTGGCGAGGAAATTAGCATTGCGGCTTGGGAAGAAGGCAAGCGACACCAAAATCTTCGTCGAGGCGTTTTGTTCGACCATTGAAGACGCACTGTTAAATCAAGAAAAGGTAGTGCTGACCGGCTTTGGCTCCTTCAAAATTATTAAATACAAACCGTCGCAAACCACCACCGTGCGCGGCGACAAAACCGTTATCGATAAAGGTGTGGCGGTGCATTTTCACGCCGGTCCCAAACTCAAGAAAATAATTAATCATAAAGAATGAAAATACTCTTCATTGGCGATATTGTCGGCCGCCCGGGTCGGGAGGCCGTCAAAGCGTTACTACCCAAATTAAAGAAAAATTATAAGCCCGATTTTACACTTGCCAACGGCGAGAATTTAGCTTCCGGCAAAGGGGTAACCCCGAAGATTTACGAGGAAATGATAGTATCCGGCATCGACCTTCTGACGGGCGGCAATCATATCCTGAAGCGACCGGAAGTCCTAACCATTATCGACTCACCTAGTGTTAAACTCATTCGGCCAGCCAACTGGCCAAAGGAACAGCCGGGAAAAACTTTCATTGAGTTAAAGAAAAACGGTGATGAACTATTAGTTATCAACCTGGAAGGTCAAGTTTATATGGAAGAGCCGGCGGAATCGCCTTTCGTCGAGGCGGAGAAGATTATCAATCGGCGCAAATGCAAATATACGCTCGTGGATTTTCATGCCGAAGCCACCAGTGAAAAGCGGGCTTTGGCCGAATATCTCGACGGCCGCGTCGGCGCGGTGCTTGGGACGCACACGCACGTTACAACCGCCGATGAAAAAATTCTGCCGCACGGCACGGGTTTTATTACCGACATCGGTATGACGGGGACTATTGATTCAATCTTAGGCGTAAAAAAAGAATTGGTTATAGAGCGCTTTTTAAGCGGTGAAAAAAAAGTTTTTGAAGTCGCCGACGGCACAGTTGAACTCAACGCCGTCTATCTTGAATTGAACAATAAAGGACTCGCGCGCAAGATCGAAAGAGTCAGGGAAAAGCATTAAGCGTTAAGTTCGAGGGGAAAATTAGCGTACTAATTATCACGTGAATATTTGTCATTGCGAGCGACCTTTGTGGGAGCGCGGCAATCTGGGCCCAGATCCCTCGACAAGCTCGGGATGACTCTGGTGGGTCAGATTGCTTCAGATTACTTCGCAATGACATCCCCTTGTTTGCTGGATTCGCGCGATAATTCGAGTCCTATTCGCGTGTATTAGCGTGATTCGGATTCGCGTGTCACTACTTTACGAACCTTATAAACTTTATGAACTTTACAAACCACGCTCACGCATTCGCGTGATTTGGCTCATTCGCGCGTCAGGGGTATTGACCCCGTAAAATTTCTTCCCGTTCAATATAGAACTACGTTCTCATCTGAACGGGAGCGCAACCACGGGGTCTGCGCCCAGCATCACCTCCCTTCGCTAAATCAATGGTTCAGGGCTTGACAAAAATAGGGATTTATGCTATCGTTATTAATGTTCGCTAAGAAACCGAGCGAACCGGCCTCTAGCCGAGGCCGATTTAGTAACATTGAAAGGCAGTGATGCGTATGTTCTATACCTGCATCCCTCCCACCGACAACACCCTTCCGGCCCGCAACACCGTTATGCACTACCACGACGCGAACAGCGCCACCTGATCGCCGGCGCCGGCTTCACCGAGCGGTTAATCCCGCTCGTTCCCGGTCGTCGGCACAGGGCCAACGGCCTGTATCCTCACCCGTCAGGGTTGAGGGACGCGACAGTCCTCTACAAGAACCCGATGTGTTTCGGAAAGGGGGATTGTTCCCAGTGGTACCGGTGCACGTTAGCTCCTGGCCGCTTTAAGCGGCGGCTTCAGCTTAAAAGAGATTCAAATGCCAATCTGAAGCGACGACTAGGAGCCAAAGCAGGCGACGCCGCGATAGCCAAATTACCGGCATCACAATCGCTCAACTTGAGGGCACATCGTGCCGTCAGGTGAGCGGTCTCCGGCGAGTTTCGGCTTGCATAATGCCGAAGGATACACCTTCGGCCCCAGTCCTGCTCGCGCGCGAAGGTGACAGCACTCCAATCGCCCCCTGAATGGGGCATTACGGACACTATGTCCAACAGGAGCTGCTTCCCATTGCCACCCGGACTGGTGCGTAACCGAGCCCGCCGGAGTTCACACCGTCCTCGATACACGACCGAACGGCCTCAGGGTACCCTTGAGTGAGAAGGGGAAAAGGCGACCGAATGGCGTGTCATAGGGGACGCAGCCCGAAACAGGCGAACACTACCTGTTTCGGGCTCTTTTTTGTTTTCGTTCTGCCAACAAATCGAAAACAACCCTCCACAATGAAACCTAGTTTGCAGATTTCAATAATTTGAATACTGCAAGAGGTTGAATGACGGGGGGTTTCGTATTTTTCAAGCAAATTTTCTTGAACCTACTCGAATAGATTGCTTCGGGCCCCCATTGGGGGTCATCGCAATGACATCCCCTCGTTTGCTGGATTCGCGCGATAATTCGAGTCCTATTCGCGTGTATTAGCGTGATTCGGATTCGCGTGTCACTACTTTACGAACCTTATAAACTTTATGAACTTTACAAACCACGCTCACGCATTCGCGTGATTAAAGTAGCTCTAGAATCTTTTCTTATTTTTCGATAATATGGACTCAAAGAAAGGGTTGTGCGATGAGCAAAAACGACACTATTACCCCTCGCGGCGAGGACTACGCCCAGTGGTACCAAGACATCGTGGCGGCGGCGGGACTCGCGGAGCACGCGCCGGTGCGTGGGCTTATGGTCATAAAACCCTACGGCTACGCCATCTGGGAAAATATCCAGAAAGTTCTCGACGGGCAATTCAAGGCCACCGGCACGGCCAATGCCTATTTTCCGCTTTTAATGCCCGAGAGTTACCTCAAAAAAGAGGCCAAACACATCAAGGGTTTCGCGCCGGAAGTGGCGGTGGTAACGCACGCCGGCGGCAAAAAACTCGACGAACCCTTAGTTATCCGGCCGACCTCGGAGGCGATTGTCAATGAAGTTTTTGCCAGGTGGATACAATCTTACCGCGATTTGCCACTTAATATTAATCAGTGGGCTAATGTTATCCGCTGGGAACTACGCCCGCGGCTATTTCTGCGCTCAACGGAGTTTCTCTGGCAGGAAGGCCACACAGCTCATGCTTCGAGCGAGGAAGCGCGAGCCAAGGCCAAGGAAATGCTCGAGCTTTATGCCAAGTTCGCGCGCGAACATTTAGCTATGGCTGTGGTAACCGGTGAAAAAAGCGAAAGCGAAAAATTTGCCGGCGCCGAGACAACTCTGACGGTTGAGGCGTTTATGCAAGACGGCAAAGCGCTTCAGGCCGGCACATCGCACTTTTTGGGACAGAATTTTGCCAAGGCCTTTGGAGTAAAATATCTTGACGCTCAAGGCAAGGAGCAGTATGTCTGGCAGACCAGCTGGGGAGTGAGTACGCGCCTCGTTGGCGCGCTCGTTATGGCGCACAGCGACGATAAGGGTTTGGTCTTACCGCCTCGCGTCGCGCCGGTGCAGGTGATTATAATTCCGGTGAGTGGTGATGCGAGTATCGTCGAACAAGCGGAGAAAGTTGCCGAAACCCTTGCGAAGTCGGACATACGCGTTGAAGTTGACAAGCGGGACGAACGGCCTGGCCCCAAATTTTTCGAATGGGAAAAGAAAGGCGTTCCATTGCGCGTAGAAATCGGACCCAAGGAGGTGCACGACGGTGAATTAACATTGGCGCGTCGCGATACGGGCGATAAATCCACCGCCAAAACAGGCGATATTGTCCAGGCGGTAAAAAAAATGCTTGACGATATTCAAGATTCACTGCTCGCGGCATCTCTCAAGCGCATGGAGGAGGGCACAAGCGAAGCCGAAGATTGGCAAGCCCTAACCCAAGCCATACAAAAAGGTTTTGTCGAAGGCGGTTGGTGCGGAGATGAGGGCTGTGAAGAAAAGATTAAATCCGAGCTCAAGGGCTCGATTCGCTGTATTACCACAGGTGGCAAGAAGTACGCCAAGTGCGCCGTCTGCGGTGCCCCCGCCAAGTTTTCCGTTATCTACGCTAGGGCTTATTGATTAAGGGGTTGTGAAAAACTATCGATTTATTAGAACATCGGGCAGTTTCGGGCTCATAATAACGGGGCTTCTTCTGGGTATCTTGGTTACGGCGCAGGTGCGCAGCATCAAAACAACGCGCGCCCTAAATCCTCTTAGCCCGTACGCGGCCCTGCGCGATACACGGGTAAGCTTGGCCGCTGAAAACAAGCTGCTTTCCGACGCCAACAAGAGTTTGTCCGACGAAATCAGCGCGTCGGAAAAAGAACTCAAGCAAACCGAATATTCAAACCGCCAGAAAGTCGAGAAGTCGGATGAGCTCAAAAAACAAATCGGTTTGACCCCACTGGGGGGCGAAGGCATTATGGTCACTTTGGCCGATGCCGATAACAACCTAGCCGATTCCAACTCCATTGCCCACGCGGCTGATATGCGCGACCTCATAAATTTACTGTGGGCAAACGGCGCGACGGCGATATCCATTAACGACCAGAGAATTGTGGCCACTACGTCCATTGATTGCATCATCAATACGGTGATGATTAATAATGTGCGTACCGTGCCGCCGTTTGACATTCGCGCCATCGGCGACCGCCGCCGGATGGCGGAGGCCGTCAAAGACGAAAATAAATTATCCGACATTTACGACCGCGTGAAAAATGAAGGATTGGTTTTCCAAATTACGGAGCAAAAAAAGGTCGAAGTGCCGGCTTATAGCGGCACCTTCATAGTGGAGTATGCCAAATGACCAAAGTCCGCGCCCTTTCACTAACAATGGCGATGATACTTTTCGCTGTGCTTATCGGTGTCCTTGTCGGGCATCAAATTGTCATAAAAAAAGGCATTGACCAAGCGCTTGACCCCAACACCACCGAATCAATGGCCGTTGAAGTCGCCCAGCTCATAAAGGACAACCAAGATTTGCGCAAAAAGAGAGACATACTTATCGATGAACGCGATAAGTTTTTAAACCAATCAACCAACCGCCGCGCGGCGGTGGAAGCGGTCAGCAGCAACATCGGCGAGTACGGCATCATTGCCGGTACCAGCCAAGTCACGGGCAAGGGCGTGGTGGTAACCATCAGCCACGAAATGGCGCTCACCCAGTTAATCGACCTGGTCAATGCCATTCGCAACAGCGGCGCCGAGGCCCTCTCTATTAACGGCCGGCGGATTGTGGCCAGTTCTGGTTTCACGTCGGGTGATTTGCAAAAGAATTATCGGCTGGAAATTATCGGCAACCCGCGAGTGCTGGCCGACGCGCTTGAGCGCAAGGGCGGCATCCTTGACCAAATCACCAACGGCCAAGTGGAGGAAAAAGACGGCTTGGTTCTGCCGCCGGTCGGCGCGTAAAGTCGCATAAATCTGATATGATAAGTCCAAATATAGAATTAATACTATCCAATTCTTGTGTCATCGCGAGCCCCGACCCCAGTGGGGTCGTGGGCGCGGCGATCTGACCGTCCGCGGTCATCCCGAGCGAGGTCATCCGAGTCGAGGGATCCCTCCATTCCGCCCCCCATTGGGGGGCTCCAGTCGGGATGACGATTACGTCAGATTGCTTCGCCCACGATTTCATCGGGGCTCGCAATGACAAATAAGAAGATAAATGTAAGTATAAGGAGTGCAAATGACGACAGTTGAACTATCCACCGGGTCCATTTTCAAAACCATTCTTATCCTTCTCGGGCTATGGGTGGCATATTTCATTAAAGATATTCTACTTCTGCTTTTTGTGGTAGTTTTACTGGCAGTGGCGCTGGAGCCGACTATCGCCAAACTGTCGAGCTGGCGCATACCCAGAGTCATCAGCATCTTGGCGGTCTACCTCGCCTTATTTTTTATCATAGGTCTTACGGTGTACCTCATTTTGCCGCCGCTCGTGTCGCAGTTGGGGGATTTGGCCAACAACCTGCCGGCATACCTTAGCAAATTAAGCGATGTTAAGGTTTCGCAAGACACGCTGGCGACCCAAAAAATTCTCGATTCGGCGACCCAGGGCTTAAGCACTCTTTCCGGCGGCATATTCAACGCGATGGTAGCCATCTTCGGCGGCATCTTCTCTATGCTGACCGTCCTAACGCTTACTTTCTATCTGCTCATCGACGAAGGCGGCATGCGCAAGGCCTTCATCGCGCTTATGCCTCTCGGTCAACGTGAAAAAACCGCCGAGACCATGCATAAAATAGGGATTAAGCTGGGCAATTGGCTGCGCGGGCAAATTAGTTTAATGCTCATCGTCGGCGCGCTGACGGCTCTCGGCCTAAGCATTCTGGATGTGCCGTACGCGCTGGCGCTGGGACTGCTGGCGGCGCTTCTCGAACTCGTGCCGATTATCGGCCCCATTATCGCCGGCTTGGCGGCGGTGCTCATAGCGTTTGTCAGTGGCGCGGCCGTTTGGCAGCTTATCGCCGTCGTCATACTTTACACCGTTATCCAACAAGTCGAGAACCAGATTCTGGTGCCCAAAATTATGAATAAAGCCGTGGGCGTTTCGCCCATCGGCATCATTGTCGCTATTTTAATTGGCGGCAAGCTCCTGGGTCTTACCGGCGCCATGCTCGCCATCCCCGTCGTGACGGTTATCTCCGTGATCTCAAGCGAGTATTTCTACGGCGCCAAAGCCCGGAATGGCACTAGTGATAGCCCGAATTAATAAATCCTACGTTCGATAATAGTGTCATTCCGTGCAGAGCTTGTCCTCGCTAAAGCGGGGAACACAGTATCCAGGCCTGGATACCGCATCTGCTGTGCGGTATGACAAGAATTACCAATCGCATTATTATTTTGGATATTAAAACAGGGACGCGGCGTAGCCGCGTCCCTGTGATGTGCGTTTGTGGGACTAGTGGTCGATCTTGGAACCGGCGGGCGAGCTGTCATCAACCCCATCGCTCAGCGCCGGCTCCTCGGTCCCAGCTGGCGTCTCGTCGGCTGCCGGAGTTTCAGCTTCCACTTCCGGTTCCGGAACCTCGTTAGTCGGCGGCTGCTCGTTCTCCGCGGGAGCCGAGTTCTCTTCACCGGACTTCTTGGAGGGCCGGCACCAGGCCAGGAGGCGGTAGAACCACGACTTGTGGTTATTCTTCTCCTCTGCCGCAGCCAACCGCTCCTTGAGGTCTCGGGACTCCTTTCTCGCTCTCGATAGGGCACACTGGAGCTCTCGATAGGTGGGGACTACCCCGAGGCCCTGGTTCGTCTCGAAGCTCTCGTCGGGGTAGATCGCTCCGGTTCGGATCTCGAGGAAGAGGGTCTGGAGATCGTCTAGATTGGTCGAATGTCCCTCCAAGCGGCAGTAGCTGTTTGTTGACTCCGTGAGCCAGACTTCAGCTGTACCGAGCCGATAGATCCCCCTGTCCCGTTGGGGGCTTACGCCAATGACGCCCTCAAGCGTGAAGCACTCGATGGCTGCCATCACTTCCGACGGTAGCTCCCGCGGGGAGGCAGGATCGGGTATGTCGACGAAAGGCAGATGGGTTTGGGTGTCGAGGCACAGCCGAAAAACCTCGCCGTCCGTCGTTCTGACCTCGGTACCCGTGTATCCTACTATCCTTTCTCTGGTCCATTCAGCAGCTGGAGTGAGATAACCCCTGATCGATACTTGTGCCATCGTACACCTCTTCTTTTTTCCGCCTCGGCTTTTTCGGCTGGGTTTTAGCCAGTCCGTTCCTCGGTCGGTATGGAAATGTACAACGCCGCCTAGCGTTAGCGATGCTAACCGCCAGACAACAATTATTTATACCATATATAAGCCGCCTTGTCAAGTAGCAAAGAGCATCGAAGGCGGATAATAATAGTATTATAAAACTACCACACTAAAACAATTAGGGTACTCCACGCTCAAATATTCTACAAATACCGCGATCGTGAGTATATGTAGAAGATTTAACTGGTTTGTTTTGAGTGCTTCATTCGGAACTATTGTGCAGGTGCGTTGTATTTCCGAATATTTGAACCTGTTGTGTGCACAAAAAGATTTTTGGAAAAAAAATTTCAGGAAGTATTTTACAGATGTCTCACTTTGTTCCTCGACAAACTCGGAACTTCGCGTGACAAACTTCGCCATTATTCAATTGGCTTGCCAAGCGAAGCCCGACCCTATGGGTCGTAGGCGAAGTTTGGTGGGCGTGTCCAGACTCGAACTGGAGACCTTCTGCGTGTCGAGCAGACGCTCTAACCAACTGAGCTACACGCCCCCAACTACGCTCTAGTATACACTAGAGCTACGCTGGGCAAGCATCTTAACTAATTCGAGATACTTGTCCCGCGAAGCCCGAGTATAACGAGGTGCGAAGTGGGAAGCTACACGCCCCCATGCTCCCTGTATTTTAGCATTATTTCTTACTCCTGTGAAGGAGGAGGAAGGAACCCCACGTAAAGCTCGGGATAACCCCAATGGGGCTGGGGAGATCCTTTATCCGTTTTCTGACGGAGTTCAGGATAACCCTGCTGGGTTACTTTACTTGGTAAATATAAATCTTGGTTTTTTCGCAGCCGACGGTAAGTTTTTTAATCGGCTGCCACTCCGGCAAAGGGAAGCCGCGAGTTATGATTTTGGTGCCGCCGCGCGCTTCTTTTTTGATTTTAGGCATAAGCGCCAAGAGCATCTTGGGAAGCAAGTAAATGAAAATATCCGTCGCGTGTCCGAGGTTTGCTTCAAAAACCGAGGCGTAATGGAGCTTAACGGCACCATGAGAAAAAAGCGTCCGCAGGCGGGAAATGAGATAGGGGTAGGGGCTTAATTCGTAACCCACGACGCGCGCGCCATACTTGCGGTGCGCGACAATCAAAAGATTTCCCGTGCCGGAACCGAGGTCAAGCAGAGTACTTTTGGCATTAAGTGGAATTTTGCTTAATATCTCGCGGCTAGTCGCCAAACTCGTGTGTACCGGCGGCGAGCCGCCCAAGACGGCAATGATATTGGATACTGCCCAGAGCGCGAGTCCCAAAAGTAATATGCCGAAAGCAATATAAAGAATAATAGCCACTAGGTTATGGTAATATAAAAGAGACCGTTTTAAAAGTGATTGTGTGTCAATGTTAAATTTCAAGTTTTAAATTTCAAATCAAATCCAAAGCACTAATGTCAAATGGCTGGCTTTTGATATTTAATCATTTGAAATTGAATTAAAATTTGAAATTTATTATTTGGAATTCGCAACCGCGTTGCGGTTGCTCAAGGAGGGTTTCTTGCACTACGCGGGGATAGGTGCCGAGGAAGTCGCGGCGCGCCTGAAAACAGACATCATATCGGGCTTAAATAGTGCCGAAGCTAGAGCGCGCCTAAGAAAACGGCATGAAATTGACGGAGGCACTAGCTGGCAAACTATTTTTATCGTCCTGTGGCGGCAAATCGCCAACCCGCTGGTCTATTTGTTATTTGCCGCCGCCATCATTGCTAATCTCATAGGACACGTCACCGACGCGCTGGTTATTACCGTTATCCTCGCTATAAATATTATCATCGGTTTCCTGCAGGAATATAAGGCCGACCGCGCATTGAAAATGCTAAAAGCGGCAGCAGGTGGTAAAGCTCATGTCGTCCGCGAGCGAAAGATATTGGAAGTGTCGGCAAATCGAGTGGTGGTGGGGGATATAGTTCTCCTCTCGCCCGGCGATCGCGCGCCGGCCGACCTGCGCGTGGTTCACAGCACCGATCTTGCCGTTGATGAGAGCCAGCTTACGGGCGAGACCCACCCCGCGCGCAAGGGCGCCTTTCGCGTCAGCCTGCCGGGAAGCGACGAGCGGATTCAGCCCAACATTGTCTATTGGGGCAGTTCGGTGATGGAGGGCCACGGGCGGGGGATTGCCATAGCTGTCGGACGCCAAGTTCGTTTTGCCCAAGTACTGAAAAAGGCGGAGGCCGAGGATGAAGGGGCAAGTCCTCTCGAGGAAGAAACACGACGCCTGGCCCACCTCATCTTGGGGGTATCTTTAGTATTGCTGGGAGTAGTATATTTATTTTCTCTCGTTCGCGGCTATACCTGGCAGGCGAGCGTTGCCCTGGTGGTTAACCTGTTTGTCGCGGTTATCCCCGAAGGACTGCCAATGATAGCGACGCTCATATTAGTAACCGCCGCTGTGAGGATGGCGCGCCGGAAATCGCTGGTGAGGCGTTTGGCGGCGGCGGAAATGCTGGGTAATATTGACCTTATTTTAACCGACAAAACCGGCACTCTGACTATGGGAGAAATGGTGATTAGAGATGCTTGGCTCGACGGCCGCCATTTTCGCCTGCCGCGCAACTTGACGAGTATAAACCTAAAAAGAATCGGCCTGCCGCGGGAACAGGCGGCCGATTTGGTTCTTGCCGGAGCGCTTGCGGGACATGCCCGAATAATACATGGTCTAAAGGGCTCTCGCGGGTCGGGGGACGCCATAGATGTCGCGTTCCATCTTCTCTCGAGCGAGCTCGGATTGGACAAGAAATTCAAATCGTGGCGCCGTGTTGATGAAGTGCCTTTTGCCAGCCGCCGCCGATTGAGCGCGGTTCTGGCTCGCGACCGCCGCCAATCATATATTTTTGTCAAAGGCGCGCCCGAGGAGCTCATTAAGCGCTCGGATAAAATTGTCCGTCACGCCAGAGAAGTGGCGCTGACCCAGGCGCGGCTTGATAGCTACAACAGTATTTGCCATCAGCTGGCGAGCCGGGGCAAAAGGGTATTGGCTATCGCCCGCCGCAGAGTACCCATGGGGCTTGAAAAGATAAAAGAGAGCGAACTCAACAACCTAACGATCATCGGTCTAATTGGCATTGACGACGCGCCGCGAAAGGACACTCGGTCAACGGTGGAGTCCCTGCGGCAAGCCGGCATAAGAATTAAAATGGTTACCGGCGACATGCCGTCAACCGCTTTTGCCATTGCTCGCGAGGTAGGTATTGCCGACCATGACAGCCGGGTTTTGACCGGTGAAAAACTGGCTGATTATCTGCGCCCGGCCGCCAGCGGCCGCGCCGGCGACCCTCTCAAGAGTTTTGATGTTTTCGCGCGCATGACGCCGGAGGATAAGCTGCTGCTGGTTCAGCATTATCAGAAATTGGGGTATCGCACGGCGGTGACAGGCGACGGTGTCAACGACGCAGCGGCGCTCAAAGTCGCGGATATCGGTATCGCTCTAAGCGGTCAGGGCACCGATGTCGCCAAAGAAACCGCCGATTTAGTATTAGTCGATAACAATTTTGCCACCCTCGTATCCGCCCTCAAAGAGGGGCGTCTGGTGTGGTCCAGTTTTCGCAAAGTTATTTTCTTTTTAATAGCTACCAACCTTGCCGAACTGCTCATTATTCTGACTATGCTTATTCTCGGCTATCCGGTGCCGTTCTCGCCGACGCAAATCCTGTGGATAAACCTAATTATCGACACTTTAGCTTGCCAGGCACTGGCTTTTGAGGGCAGCCGACATAGTTTAATGGAACGGCACGGCCGCGCGCTAATTCCCGGGTGGCTCGCTTGGCGAGTGGTCATCGCCGCCTTCTGGCAAACCGCGGTGGTGAGTGGGGTATACCTTTGGAGCTTGGATAAATTAGGCCAGAGCCAAGCTTCAGCCCTCGCTTTTATCACGCTGGCCCTGGTGCAGATTTTTAATCTTTTCAATGCCAAATCGCTGACAAAAAGCGCTTTTCATGCCCCGTGGCGCAACGGCTGGCTGTCACTTTCGGCGGCATTGGCTTTGGCG
>DATEBX010000016.1:0-10407 GCA_035287145.1 Patescibacteria group bacterium
CCCCCCCCCCCAACTCCCCCTTTGAAAGGGGGAGAGCGAGGGGGTCGAAGTCGGTCGAGGCGGGAGCGAGGGGGTCGCCGACAAGCTTCCAACTTCGCTGGACAAGAAAGCTTGTACTACAAAAACCTTTTCCCGTAGGCCACGATTTATCGTGTTTCTGCGGCGTAATATTGACGTAGCGCCTCGGCTCCGCCATAATGTGAGATATGGCTGAACTCACCATCAATAAAGAAAAGTGCAATGGTTGCGGGACGTGCGTGGCGGTGTGTCCCGAGGGCGCGGCGTTTGATGACGACGGCAAAGCTAAGGTTATCAACTCCGATAAACTCAAAGAATGCGGCGGTGTTGACATCTGCCCGAGCCAAGCCATAGAAGAGAAAAAATAAAAACCAAGAAAAAGCCGTAAAGCCATACAAGCCGTAGAGCTGTAAAAAATTGCACCCTTTATGGCTATTACAGCTTTATAGCTTTACAGCTAATAATATATTTCAGAACGGTGGTGGTTAAATTGGCGAAAAACATAGGCACGGTGACGCATTTCTTCGATAAAATATCGGTGGCAATTATTAAACTCGACGCGCCGCTTAAGGTCGGCGATGAGATTGCCATCAAAGGTGTAACGACCGACGAGAAGGTCGCGGTGGACTCCATGCAAGTAGACCATAAGGACATAGACCATGCCGAGAAAGGTCAAGAGGTCGGCATCAAGGTTGCCGGTCGCGTCCGCGAGGGCGACAAGGCGAGCATCGCTGAAGCAAACGCGGCGTAAAAATTACAGTCGCCGTTTTTGAGCCACTCTTTTTCGTAGAACAAGGTTTCCTGTCCTGCCGTAGCCTTGGCGAAGGCGGAACCTTGTCCGATTCAAGCTAAAGCTTGTACTACGATTTGCCGTACATCATGGTTTACTGTGTTTTCCATTAAACAAGAAAGGACTAAATATGGTATTAACGCAACATTCTCCCGCGCAAAGAGTCGGTGTTTTTGTCGATGTGCAGAATATGTATTATTCGGCGCGCAACCTATTTGGCAAAAAAGTCAATTTTGGCAATATCTTGAAAGACGCGGTGGCGGACAGGCAGCTCATTCGCGCCATTACTTATGTCATCAAAGCCGAAGCCGAGCAAGAGGCCAGTTTTTTTGAGGCGCTGCATAAAATCGGCTTTGAGGTGCGCGCTAAAGACCTCCAGACATTTTTAGGCGGAGCGAAAAAGGGCGACTGGGATGTGGGCATCGCTATGGATATGATGAGAATCGCGCCCAAACTTGACGTCGCGGTGCTGGTGAGCGGCGACGGCGACTTTGTTGATTTGCTTCAGCATATGAAAGCGCTCGGGTGCCGCACGGAAGTGATGGCGTTCGGCGATACCTCGTCGGCGCGGTTGAGAGAAGAAGCGCATACTTTTACCGACCTCGGCAAAGCTCAAACCAAGTACTTGATAGGGAAGTGAAGTCAAGTTTATAAGGTTTATAAAGTTTGTAAAGTCACGACTTACGCAATGCTGAATTGACCCCTCCTCTCCTCCCCTTACCAAGGGGAGGTTGGGTGGGGTAGGTGCGTAAGTTGTGTAAAGTTCATAAAGTGGCGGAAACAGCTGCATTTGCGGCCATTTTTGATGGGTGGCTATATTGAACAAAAAACTGGTAATCTGGGTTTATGGAACGAGATATTGTTGACGAGGGGGATGAGCTTAATCTTGATGAATTGTTGGTCAAATCATCGGATGATGCAGACGATAAGCCGCAAATCTCCGGTGTCATTGAACTTGCCCGGCAAGGTCGCGAACTTATTGCGGCGATTATACTTCTAGGGTTGGCGGCGCTCATAGCTCTTGTGTGGCGGCAGGCGGCAGGGGTTTGGATAGCCGCTTTTCTAAGTATTTTTGTGACTTTTGGTGTGGGGCGAAAAATTTGGCGCGAGGGCATAAGAGCGTTGCGGCAAAGAGCATATTCCCCCGATTACTTTATCCTTTTTATTACAATAGTATTGGTAATTCTCGGAGTCGCCGGGTTATTATCGGGTCATTTTCGTGTCCGCTATCTCTTTGACAGTGGTCTTGCCATAGCGGCGGTACTCGGCGGATGTTACGGCAGAGCTTTCCTCGAGCGCAGAATGGGCATGCCCCTTGAGCGCTTGGCTGAAGCGTGCGTCGGCCGTGCCTTAGTCCAACGAGCCGGCCGCGTAGAAGAGGTTAACTCCGACGTATTGCGGCACGGCGACATACTGATTGGTGAGGCGGGCAGCGCGGTGGTGGCTGACGGAGTCGTCCTGCGCGGGGCCGGCGAAGTCAGCGAAGTGCTTTTTCACAGCCAGCGGGTTGTGGTAGCTAAGACCCCTGGGGACTTGGTGCTGGCGGGCAGCAAGGTGCAGAGTGGACGATTGGAATTCCAAATCATAAAAATCGGCCGCGAAACTCTCGTCGGACAGATGGCGCGGCTGGCTCGCCGCGCCCGCCGAAATATTGCTGGCTGGCAGAGGTGGACACATAGACATTGTCTGGCGACGATTCTTTTTACGTCTATCCTGTCCGTTACCGCACTCATCATTTCATTGGCGCGCCACCGCGGCGCAGCCGAGAGCTTGGATTGGTCGCTTGTGATTCTGGCGGCGTCAGCGCCGGGTTTATGGCTCGCGGGGGTGAAAGGCGCGGTTTTGGCGCTGGTCAACCGCGCCTTGACGCTGGGTTTGGTAATTCGCGACCCGGCTGTTATGGCAAAGGTATCGCGTTTAGGGGCGGTAATTTTCGATAAGTCCGAGACAATAAGCGAGGGCAAGCCCAAAGTCGTTCAAATCATACCGGTTAGCAAGGGAGTTTCGGTGGATTGGGTTTTGAAAACGGCGGCGGCGCTCGAGACGTGCTCGGACCATCCCATAAGCGAGGGGATATTGCGCAAATGGCAGAGGCAGATAAGGGAGGCGAGCGCCGCCGAGGTTGTTCTCGGTTTGGGTGTGCGCGGCATAGTCGAGGGCAAGAGAATGATACTCGGAAACATTGCCTTTATGCATCAATATAACATTAGCATTGGCCAAGCAACGACCGAAAGAATTCGTCAGCTTGAAGCGGCGGGAAAAACCCTGCTGTTTTTGGCGCGGGAAAACACGCACTTGGACGGCATAGTGGTGCTGGAGGACGCGGTGAGGCCTAATATCGCTGACGCTATCGGTCAATTAAAGAAAAAGGGCTACAAAACAGTATTGGCTACGGGTGATAATACTTCGGCGGCACAAATTGTCGGCGGCGCTATCGGCGCCGACGAAACTGTAGGCGGCGCTCTGCCGGCGGCAAAAGCGGATGCCGTGGAACGCTGGAGGGAGCGGTCGGGAATGGTACTGGCTTTTGGAAGCGGTGAAAGCGACCAAGCCATGGTGGCGCGCGCCGATATCGGTGTTAGTAACTGTACCGGTTTAGATATAATGAGCCGCCGCGGGCAGGCCATCTTGGTGAACGGCGACGCTGGCGATATTTTACCGCTTATAAAACTATCGCGGGCGGCGACATGGATTGGCTCGCAGAATTTAATCTGGGGGTATTTGTTCAATGCCGCTTTTATGGCGCTGGCGCTCGGGCGCGTTGTATCTCTCGAGGCGGCTATTGTCGCCTCGGCGGCCAGCCCGTTGGTGCCCCTCCTCAACGCTTGGCGCCTCAAAACTAAGTAAACCGCTCTGCACACTTCCGAAGTGTGCAATTTGCAGGTTCAGATTTTCGAGTTTGGGCAAGCTAAAGCTTGTACTACAATTCCCGTAGGCCACGGTTTCTTGCCCGAATGTTAATACAGGCGGGAGCGTGTCAGCTGACAAGGTGAACCTTGTCCTACGGAACTGCAAGCTAAAGCCTGCAGGAAAAGATTGCCGCGTCGCCCTCGACCCCAGTGGGGTCGGGACTCCCCGCAATGACACCTCCTCTGTTTGCCGGATTCGCGCGCATTCGCGTGTGCAATTCGCGTGTAATTCGAAAAAACATTCGCGTGCATTCGAGTGATTATATGCTATAATCAACTTATTATGACCAATCGAAAGTTGGCAGGTGGGCTTTGGCTGTTGACGGCTGTCGTTGTCTTGATAGTTATGGCCTTTATTGTCGCGACCGTGCGGCAAACGATTATTGTCGGCGCCGATAAAACCGTCTCCGCGGTGAGCGATGCTTGCGCCGTCCAGTGCGGCGATGTCGCTCAAGTCAAAGCGGCGGCGGACCAGCGTGCCAATAACATACTGCTCGCCGGTCTGCCGGCTTGGGGAGCTATCTTTGGTTTCGCGGTTTACAGAATATTTAAAAGAAATTGATATTTATGTCCGAAGAAAAAAGTAATCAACAGGCAGAAACGGAAGCCGTGGAAAAGCTCGCTCGCGTCGTGCGTCAGCTTGACGAGGATTTCGCGAAGCGGCGCACTTGGTGGTGGAGTTTCAGCCACGGACTTCTCTACGGCGTTGGCACAGCGCTGGGCGCGACGGTTCTTTTTGTGCTGATTTTCTATATTTTTATGAAACTCGAGGGGAGCCCCGTATTTGGCGGCACGGTTTCGAGCATTATAGACCAATTTTTCGTGGGTCAGGAAATCAGCCGTTAGTTTTTAATGCTATAATTAGTTCAAGATTCACGGACTCTTTAAGGAGGAGTAATGCCAGACGTTGGAGGACCAAGTATGGACGGTCTCAAAAGTGGGGAGAGAGTGCCTCCTGCGGTTGAATTGCCAGTGTCGCCGCCGGAACCACCAACGAGTGATAAACCCGCCGGTGAATCGATTCCGGTGGCAACGGGTGAGGCGCCGAAACTTGATAATCTCGAACAACCGCCACCTAATCTTGCCGAACAAGCCGGCCGAGACGCAGCTGAAACCGTGAGCCAAACATTACCTCCGGTTGACTCTTTGAGTAAGCCGGAGGATATTGTTAGACAAGAGCCGCATGAGCTTGAGGGTAATCTAGCTAAAAAATCCAACCCCGAGCCACAACCGGAAGCGCCGAGCGTTATGCCCGAGATAGTTTCAGCGCCTCGCGGAGAGGAGTATCCTGTACCGGAAGAAGCTGGCCTGGATAAAGAAGATACACCCGAGGTTATGAAGTTGCTTGCAAGATTAGATAGAATCTTTGGTGAAGGCATGTCTTTAACTGAGCAATTACGGAGGAATAACGCGGGAGAGAGGGGTGATGATGTTGACAACGGAACGCCCGATGCTACCGAGACCCAAGAGCTAAAGTAATAATTCAAGTTACTATGACTCTGCAAAACATCTTATACATTGTTATTATCATCTCAACGCTAGTATTAACCGGGACGCTGGTGGTTGTTTGTGTTGAGCTGATTGAATTCTTGCGCAGCGGACGGCGCGCGGCGGACGATACCAGTAAAATCGCCGAGGATATGCAGGGCGCGGTGCATCATCTGTCAAAATCGGCCAACGCGGTGGCCACTACGGTTGATGAAGTTGTTGCCAAAGTTCGCGACTTGAAATCGCGCGTTGAGGACAAAGCGGAAGATATAACCAATGCCGCCGGCGCGGTAGTCGGGCTGGTAAGCGCCAACAAAAAACGAAAAAAGAGTAGTTCGTAAGGTGACGTAATCGTCATCCCGAGGGAGGTCTGCCGACTCGAGGGATCCCTCGCCCCTATTTGGTGCTCGGGACGATGGCTACATCGCTTTACAAACTTTATAAACTATTCCCAAGGAGGTTTTTTTGGCAAAAGGCGATGCGGGTAAGTATATAGGCATAGGTTTGCTCGGCGCGGCGCTCGGCGCTGTTGCCGGAGTGCTTTTTACGCCTTACAGCGGCCGCGAAACGCGGCGTCGAATCTCGCGGGGAGCGAAAAAAGCCGAGCGCCGCGCTGTTTGGGGCTTTAAAAAAGCTCGGACAAAGGCGGCACGCGGCATAAAAAGTGTGCGCCGCCGCGTAAAGCTGGGATAGCGGTAGCTTGTCTCAAGGTGACGAATGCTCCAAATTAGGGAGTGGTTTTTGGTAGTATAAAAATATGCCAAACAGAAAGAAAAACTTAAGATTGCTCGCATTGATATGCCTAGCCGTACTGATGGCGGGCAGTATCTTTTTTGTCAAACAGCGCACTCGAATATTGTATTGGCTTAATCAGCGCCAAGCTTTGCCCGAGGCGCAAACCGCCGAAGTAACCAGCGCGACATCGGCGACTGATTCGTTGGCTATGTCGCCGGATAACACCCAAAAGAGTACCGACCCTCCCCGGGAGGAAAATATCGCGGCTCCGCATCCCGCTGCCTACAACCTGAAAATTCCCTTCACCTCACAGGCGCCTTTTGCCGTCTGGGACCACAAGGACGAAGAGGCGTGCGAGGAGGCGGCGCTTCTTATGGCGCATCGCTACTATACAGGCCGCGCCATAAGCGACAAAGATGATGCCAGAAGCGGCATAGACCAAATTATTGAGTGGGAAAAAGCGAACTTGGGCGGAGTGTGGGAGAGTACAACGGCGGCGGAAGTGGCGCGCATTGCCAAAGGAATGCTCGGTTATCAAGGCGCCCATACAATCGCGAACCCCGATGTTGATACTATTAAAGCCGCGGTATCGGCGGGCAATCCGGTGCTGGTGCCGGCCGCGGGACGCGAGTTGCATAACCCGTTTTTCAAACAACCCGGACCCCTCTACCATATGTTGGTGATAAAAGGGTATGATGAAGATGAGTTCATTACCAACGACCCGGGGACGCGGCGCGGCGCGGACTACCGGTATAAATATACGGCAGTACTTGCTGCTAACCACGACTGGAACGGCGGAGATGTAGGCAATGGTGCCAAGGTGATGATCGTGCTGAAATAGTTCATAAAGTTCATAAGGTTTGTAAGGTTCATAAAGTGCAGACGAGACTATAATTCTGTGAAATTGCTTTATAAACTTTACGAACTTTATAAACTTGATAAACCCCACAAAGGCAATACTAGCTGTAATTAATGTTATATTATAAAAAAGGTAACAGTATAAATATGCCAACAGTTGATTATCTCATTCTCGGTGGCGGGGTGGCGGGGACCACGGCGGCGGAAACCATTCGCAAGTATGATACCGCGAGTAGCATTACCATCATTGAAGCGGAACAGGAACCGCTTTATTCGAAAGTTATGCTCACCGACCTTCTGAAGGGCACGGTAAAAGAAGAGCAGTTGCGCTTGCGCCGCATGGAGCAATACCAAGAGAAGAACATCATCTTAAAGTTTGCCCAAATTGCGAAAATCGACCCTCAAACAAAAACCGTGACGTTGTCCGACGGTGAGACGGTTCAGGGTGGGCTTATGCTTATCGCGCTTGGCACTAAACCGCGGCCGTTTAGCGTGCCGGGCGGCAATCTCAAGGGGATTTATCATGTAAGAAACTTGGCTAATACGCGCCAAGCAGTCGCGGCTCTCTCCGGTACGCGCGAGGCGGTTATAGTCGGCGGTGGTTTTGTCGGTTTGGAGGCCTATGAGGCAATGGTTAACCGCAAGATAAAAACCACGATGTTGGTGCGCGACCCATGGTATTTTTACCCGCGCATCGGCCAAGTCGAAGGGCAGATGATTTCCGATATTGTATCAAGCTATCAAGTGCCAATTTCATTCGAAGATGAATGCGTGGAGGTTGTCGGCACAGACCGTGTTACCCACGTGAAAACGAAAAAGGGGCTGACCATTCCTTGCCAAATGATTATTCTGGGCATTGGCGTTCTGCCCAATATTGAGCTGTTGCGGTCATCTGCTCTTACGGTGGACGACCAAGGCGTAAGCGTAAATTGTTGCTTGGAAACGAACGTCAGCGGCATCTGGGCGGCGGGCGATATTGCCAATTTTGACGATGTGCTTTCCGGCACTAAGCACACTTTAGGCAATTGGTCCAATGCCGCCGGTCAGGGGATGCAAGCGGGGCAAAATATGGTGGCGTCGCGTCTGAAGCGGGGGGATAAAAAGGAGTTCCGCATTGTTTCGGCTTACACCGTTACCGCGCCGGGCATAACTTTGAGTTTCTTGGGCGATACCAGCGACGGCATAAGGTGCGATAATATCCTCTTAAGCGATAAGAATCAGTTCATAAAACTCTTTGTGGACCGAGACCGGGGCAATCTGGTGGGTGCGGTTCTACTCAACAACCCGCAAGTTCTAGGGATTTTGCACCAGACCGTCGCTCGCGCCGGCGACATCCGCTCAAAAGTACAAGTGCTCAAGGAAACTCCCGCTAACCTCGCCGCTATTTTGTCGCCCTCAAGCTAAAGCTTGTATCTTGCACCCGAATACGGCACGTAAACCGCTCTGCACACTTCCGAAGTGTGCAATTTGCAGGTTCAGATTCCGGAGTTTGGGTACCACCCCCACCGTCTCCCCTCCCTCGGTGTGACTCGGGACAGGCTTATCAAGGGGGAGCCTGCCCGACTCGAAGTCGGTCGAGGCGGGAGCGGAGGGGTCAAACACGCCAAGATACCCTATCCGCCATTCGCGTGACGCTTTCGAGTAATTTCGTGCGTATTAGCGTGATTTAATTCGAGTGTATTAGAGTGCGGGATGCTTGGTACTCCGAGCTCTCTGGTGTTATAATGATAAAGTCGAGCTGGGAAAGCTACTATTTTTGTGTTTAGTGTAAGAGCCTGTTTAATAACTGCTCTTGAAGCGAAAAAGAGATAATTTTGAGCGAAAAATGAAAGTTTTGAGGAAAGATAGTTGAAACTACCTTGACGAAAAATTTTCATTTTGCAGCCAAAATTAGTCGTTTGCAGCTATCAGATGTAGTTATTAAACAGGCTCTAAGGCGGGGAAATTGGCTAAGCGCGGGCGCAAGCCCAAAATACAATCAGTTCTCCAAATCAATCCGGACACTGTGCGCGAAGTTGCGGCTGTTGTTCTGGTACTCTTGGGCGTTATCGGCTCCCTCGCCATATTCAATGCTGGCGGTCGGGTGGGCTTAAGCGTCAAAGAGCTGGCGCTCGGCGCTTTCGGTTGGCTAGGTGTTTTCATACCGCTGGTAATGCTAATAATGGGTCTACTTATGCTCTCGCCGGAGCATTTGAGCCAAAAGAAAAAAGCGGTCATCGGCGGTTTAATCGGTCTAGTGATATTAACCGGCCTTTCCGGCGCTCACGGCGGCAGTTTGGGGCAGGCCATCATTCGCGTGGCTCACGGCGCTTTTGGGCCTATCGGCGCCTTCGCGGTTCTCATTACGCTCTTGGTAATGGATATCGCCATAGTTCTCGGCACGACTATGGGGACGCTTTTCGACCGGCTCAACTTTTTTAATCGCGGCGACCGCTTGCCGGGTAATGTCAAAGTTATCGAGCCGGGCACCGAGCGCGTTTCCGTTTTCACGACCGTGAGACGTAAAATTGGCTGGGGATTTAGGAGGGGTGCCGGGCCAGCCGCCAATCAGATGCCTCTGCCGGTTACCAGCAACGCTGTGGCGGAGTCGTGGGAATACCCGTCGCTCGACCTATTAGAGCTGACTACCAGCAAGGCGTCGAGCGGCAACATTGCCAAGAATATCGAAGTCATCAAAAAAACGCTCACCGATTTTGGCATTGACGTGGCCATGGGCGATGTCAATGTCGGCCCAACCGTGACACAGTATCAGCTCAAGCCAGCGGAGGGGATAAAATTGAACCAGATTACGACCCGTTCAGAGGATTTGGCTTTGGCGCTGGCGGCGCACCCCGTGCGCATAGAAGCGCCCATTCCCGGCAAAGCGGCGGTGGGCGTCGAAGTGCCTAATAAAGTGACGGCTAAAGTGTCATTGCGCCAGCTACTCGACAGCGAGACATTCAAAAAAAAGAGCTCAAATTTGACGCTGGCGCTCGGGTTGGATGTCGCCGGCACACCCATAATCGTGGACCTTAAAAAGCTGCCGCACCTTTTAATTGCCGGCGCGACGGGCAGCGGCAAGTCGGTGTGCATCAACGCGATTATGACGACGCTTCTGTATCAAAATTCGCCGGCCGAGATGCGTCTTTTGCTGGTTGACCCCAAAAGAGTGGAATTTACCAGTTACAACGGCGTGCCTCATCTCTTGGCACCGGTGATAGTTGATGTCGACAAAACCGTCAATATCTTGAAGTGGGCGGTGGCGGAGATGGAACGCCGCTTCCGCGTTTTTCAGGAGGTGGGCGCGCGCAATCTGGATGCTTATAATGCCGATATTAAGAATAAGCCGGACAGGATAAACGTCGACGGACAAAGGGCGCATTATGACACTATGCCCAATATCATCATCATTATTGACGAATTAGCCGACCTTATGGCGCAGGCGGCCAATGAGGTTGAGGCGGCTATTGTGCGGCTGGCGCAAATGGCACGAGCGACCGGCATACACCTAATTGTCGCGACCCAGCGGCCGTCGGTTAATGTCATCACCGGCTTAATAAAAGCCAATGTGCCAGCGCGCATCTCTTTTGCCGTTGCCAGCCAAGTAGATTCACGGACGATTATTGACTT
>DATEBX010000017.1:0-2454 GCA_035287145.1 Patescibacteria group bacterium
CGCCGACCACATCCAAACGCTCAAGGAAAAGGGGATGCTCAAGAATAGTTTCAATGCCGCTCGCTCCATCCAGTTGACCCCGGCTTTCGACGAACTCCACTTCGAGATACCTCTTTTCGGCAGCATCGCGGCGGGAGAGCCCATTGAAGCTATCCGTACCAGTGAAACCATCACCATCCCGCGTGATATGATGGGCCCTAACGTTTTTGCCCTTAAGGTTAGAGGGGACTCAATGACCGATGAGGGCATCCTGGACGGCGACTACGTCATAATCGAACAGCTTAAAACGCCTAAAAACGGCGATATTGTCGTTGCTTTGCTTGACGGAGAGAATGTTACATTGAAAAAATATTTTCGCGAGAAGGACCACATCCGTCTGCAGCCCGCCAACGGCCGCTACAAACCCATACGTACCAATAAAGTCGCCGTCCAGGGTAAGGTTAAGGGCGTTATCAGGAGATTCGCATACTAATATTGTAGTATAATGAAAGAGCTGAATCAGAATCATACTCCAAGGAGGGATGTGGGGAAGAGTTTGGATATTATCAGAGCACCCAAGCAAAAAACCGTTACGCCCGAGAATGTGAACGACAACAGCCGCGAAAGAGAACGTGGCGAGTTCTTCGAGCAGCATCAAGCCGAAAAGAACGACCCGATGGTTTTTTATCTAATTCTCGGGTTGTGCGCCATAGTTCTTCTGGTTGTATTGTCAGTCGTCCTTATTTATCGCGGTTCCCGCCGCAATAGTCCATCAAGCGAGGCCGTAACCGCTACGACGACCGATACGGCAACGGACACAAGCGCGACTTCCCAAACCGACCAAACCGTAACTGACACCGCGACCGCTCCCGCGGCCGATACCTCCACCAGCACCTCTCAAGCCGCGGCAACACCACCGGCCATCGATAAGGCCAACGTTCAGGTGCGCGTGGTCAACGGCAATGGACGCAACGGCGAAGCGGCGCTGATGGCTAAAGCATTAAACGACGCCGGTTTTACCAAAGTGACAACCGGCAACGCCTTGAGCCGTTATAAAACAACAGTCGTTTACTACAAAACAGGCAAGCTCGCCGAGGCCCAGGCGGTGGAAATAGTTATAAAAGCCAAGTATAAAACTAGCTTGCTCGAAAACCCAAGCATCGTGAAAACGAATGATGTCCTAGTCGCCCTCGGCAATGAGTAAATCTTATAGTTCCTTAGTACTGTGTGCGTTAGCGTGATTAATTCGAGCGTCATTCGCAATCTCTTATTCGAGTGATTAAATAGTAACCTATGCTACAGATTCTATCGCCGGTGGTAACGGTTTTTGTGCTTAGCTTTCTGGCCAACAGATTTCTTGTCGGTTGGATACCGGCCAATCTGTATCTATGTCTCTTATTTCCCGGAGTAGTTATCCATGAACTCTCTCATGGTGCTTTTTCCATCCTCACCGGCACGCCTGTCCACGGCATCCAACTCTTCTCCCGCACGGGCGGCCACGTCGTGCATGGGCAGCCGCGCATACCCGTCGTCGGACAGCTGATAATCTCATTCGCGCCACTTGTCGTGGGGCTTGCGCTCGCGACCTATTTAGTGGGCATCTTGCCGCTTGAGACCGACAGCCAGTGGGCTATAACGATTTACAAATACCACGTGGCCCTGCCGCGTGTTGCAAGTGATTGGCAGATCGTCGATTTTATCTGGCTATATCTTCTCTTATCGATAGTTCTAACCCTTACACCCTCGAAACAAGATATAAGCGCCTCAAGCGCCGGCGTCATAGTATTTATTATCGTTTTATACATTCTGAAACTCAACGGCTGGCTCTATGTGCCCGTCGAGGCGATTGCCTTTTTATGGTATATTAATATCTGCTTGGCGATAATAGTACTTGCGGCATTCGCCGGTAAGAGAATTTTGGGTTACAAGGGAGGATAGTGCTAAGGTATTGGTGGGCGAGATTAAGAGCTTGGTGGTCCATGCGCACTCCGAAGCAGCGTTTGGTTATAAGCGTGCTGTCTTTAGTTGTGTTCGCGGCAGCCATATACTTGCCGCTATACTTGAAATACCGCTCCCTGCAAGAAACGAATGGTAGCAACACAACTCCGCCTGTCGCTCAAGATGGAGAGGCGACAGCGATATCTAATCTTGATGGAAGCGAGGCGCCAAAATCACTGGCCAACCGCCATCCGCTGGCGGTAATGGTTGAAAATCATCCTGACGCACGGCCGCAATTCGGCTTGGGCGCCGCCAGCGTGGTTTATGAAGCGCTTACCGAAGGAGGAATAACGCGATTTTTGGCGGTTTACGGCCCTAAGAACGCCGCCAAAATCGGGCCTGTGAGGTCAGCCAGGACCTACTACATTGACTGGCTGAAGGAGTACGACGCCTTCTTCGCCCACGCCGGCGGCGCGCAAAACGCGCTTACTAAAATCGTGCAGGATGACATCAAGGACCTGCCTCACAACCAGTCGG
>DATEBX010000018.1:0-7539 GCA_035287145.1 Patescibacteria group bacterium
GGGGTCCATAATTTGCCTGCCGGCGAGCGATTTTTGCGCAGGTCGCGCGACATAAAGCCGGAAAGTCCGTAGGAGTTAACATTTTGGCCAAGCAGGATGATGTGAGTTATGCCGCCTTTAGCCAATCCCTTAGCTTCGCGGATTATATGACTCGCTGGATAGGATATCTCTCTTGTTCTGGTGTAGGGCACGGCGCAAAAAGTGCAAAAATTATTGCAGCCGCTTGTTATAGCGAGATACGCGCACCTGGGATTATAGAGCTGATATGGCGATACGCTGACTGGCGCGCAAGTTTTAGAATCGTTGGTAAGATACTTAATACCAATACTTTTAAGTATCGCTGCCGTTTCGGTTTTGAGCTCCCTGCTCGAGGCGATACGCTCGACTCTTTTTGCCAGCCGACGCCGGTCGGCGGGCAGAACGCAGGCGCCAACAACGATTTTCACCTTGGAATTAATCGCGCGCCAATTCTTTATATGTCCGATGAGCCGGTCAACGGCTTTTTGGCGCACCGAACAGGCGAGAGCGATTATGATATCCGCTCTCTCAAGTTTCGCCTGACTGCCGCCCAAAATATCAAGCTCATGTGATACGCGAGCCGCGTCGTAGTAATTAAACTGGCAGCCGAGAATAAAGAAATTGTACTTAAAGGAGGACTGGCCGCGGGGCATAATTATTTGGACTCTTCGGAGGGTTTGGCTGGTTCTTCGCCTTCTTTGGTCTCCGCCTCACCTTCAGCTCCCTCTTCGTCTTTGGCGCCGGCGACCTGTTCAACGGCTTCGGCTTCCTGCTCGGCGGTGGGTTTCTCAAGTTCAGCCAGCTCTTCCTCGCTGCGTGGCGCTTCCACCAAAGCAATGACTTCTTCGGGGTCGGTGAGAATTTTTATGCCATCCGGCGCCGTCAAGTCGCCGACTTTTATCTGGTCGTCAAAAGTTTTTAATTTCGTAATATCAACTTCCAGCTCGTGAACCAGCTTATTGGGCAAACATTCCACTTCAACATTATCTCTCGGGTTAACGAGGGTACCGTCGAGCTGGGTGACGGCCTCGGATTCACCAACCAAGCGCAAAGGCACTTCGGTCTTAATCTTCTCGTCCATTCTAACTTGATAGAAGTCGACGTGAACCGGTTTGCCCAAGACGGGGTCGTACTGCGGTTCGTGCGCCAAAACGTTAATCTTTTCCTTACCGTCGACGGCAATTTCAATAAGAGCTGAAGTACCAGCTTTTTCGTAGGCGTGGTTAAAATCTTTGAGGCCGAGGGAAATATTTTGGTTTTTCGCGCCACGTCCGTAAACAACCGCCGGGATAAAGCCAGCGCGGCGCAGATTTTTAACTTTTTTGCCGACCGTGGTTCTCGGTTCAGCTTTAAGACGGATTAAATCGCTCATAATATCTCTTAAGACCAATGTAATTATTAATTCTTCGAGCTTGTCGAGAAGTTCTCGGTCACTGACCTCGAACGATAATAGTGCTAGGAGTGTCTCGACAGAACCTATTTTTTTTCGGGAGGTTGCGGCCAAAGTTGACGCAGGTCGCCGCTGAATTTATCCAAGATGGCGTGGCCCTCGATAACATCGTCAAAGGTAACTTTTTCGCGCCGGAGCGGCTGAATGCGAGGTGTAAAGGTGGGAGTTTGGCCCGGTTGAGACGTGGCGACAAAAACGGTCACGAGCGGCATATGGCCATTGTGGCACACGGTTTGGATGATGTAGGCATGGTCGAGAAATCCGCGCAGGCGAATCTCGCTGGCCTCGTACGAACGGCCGCAAACAGGGCAAACCAAATTCTTACGCGCTTCGGCTATAATTTGCTCGAGGTTGTTCACAACGCCTCCTAGCTAAATAATACCTCGGCAACCAAGAAAAGTCAAGCTCCGACCCCGCTGGGGTCGAGAGCGCAGACCCCGTGATTACGCTCCGTTGCACTCCGATTAGAGCAATTAGAAATTTGCCAGCTCTACAAGCAGTATCTCAAGAGGCACGAAATAGAACCCTATTGCTGTTGTGGAACAGGGGGAGTAACTGCCGCCCTCTCAATCACGACCGCTTGCGCCAAGTGGTCGCCGATGCGCTGGCGGGTTGGGGAGAGGATAATGGCTACAAGGGCGGTCAGGTACCAGAGCGGCGAGCCGTCCAGGCCGCGCAGGAAGGTGCGAATTACGGCTTCACGCGCCCTAATTTTGCCGCCGTTTTCACGGATAATAGTCAGTCCGACCAGGTTTTTACCGACGGAGGCGCCGGCAACGGTCTCGAAAGCTATAAAATAACCCAGGTAGAAAATCGTGAATATTATCGTCGGCAAGAAGGCGATGGTACCGAATACCAGCGTACCGCCGCCGGTATCGACAAAAGTAAAGAAGGTGGCGTAACGCCAGTCGGTGCCGAAGATTAAACTCAAAATAATGGCTAACAGTGTTAAGACAGCGTAATCGATGATACCGGCGATTATCCGTTTGCCGATGGGCGCGGGGATGAACATAATCCTCCTTAGTTATTGAAAAGTATGGATGCCGCCAGGGGCGAGCCAAGCACGGGAATGTAGCCGGTCAGGTCAAGCAGGTTGGTTTTAAGGTTTTCGTAAGGCGCGCGCGCGACAATCGCCATCGTGCCGCCGACCGGCTCGTAGGAGAATTGCACACCCCCGGGGTTGTAACTAGGTTGGTTGTATTGGTAAGTGGGTTGTCCGGTGTAGGGGTCGTAGGCGTATTGGCCGTAATAATTGCCGCAGCTGGAATAGCTTTTATATGCCACAAAGCTGGTCAGGAGGCCGTTTAGGATGTCGCCGACGTAAGGAATTTTGGCAACGAGTTCGGTGGCGGAGGGCAATAGCGCCGGACCGATAAAGCACATCAAGTCAGTCTGTTGAGACTGTTGATAGTTGCCGTTTTCGTAAAGGTATTTACCTGAAGCCGGATATTGATTATAGGCAATGCCGGTTCCGGTACCGTAGCTGGCGATAGTGCCTCCGCTGTCAGTGGGGATATTGTAATCTTGTCCGCCGCCGGTCGTGTTGGTGCCGACAGAGCCGCCGGTCTGCCCGTCGGTGCTCGTTACACCGCTGCCGGTATCGGGCGGAATAGTAAATATATCATTTGAAAGTTGCCCCGCGCCGCCGGTCGCTGTAGATGCGGCGCCCGTGTCAATGGGGCCGGCATCGGTGGGCGACGCGATATAGCCTGCCGCAATGGCGTCTTGTGTCTGCTGCTGTGAGGAATAGCCAAGAAGCGCGGCGCGGGTGGCCTGTTCGAGTACCGCGGCCGCTACGCTATTATTGCCGGTTAGCGCTCTGATAGCTGTGCTGGCGAGGGTGATGCCGACAGTGGTAAGAAGGTTTTTATAATAACTCATCCAGCCGCCGGTCTTCTCCGTTACGGCATTGTTGCTCACCGGTTTTTGGAAAACGGTGCTCTTCCCGCTGGCAGTTTGAGTGCAAACCTTTTTTTGGGCGGCGGCATCGCGGCTCAAAGCGCTTTGAGTTGCCGGTCCGAGAATGCCGTCGGCTGTTAGGTTCGATGCTTTTTGGTAGGTGGTGATGGCCGCTATGCTGTCGGCGCCCAATATGCCGTCAATCGTCCCCCCGTAACAGCCGACGGCGGCTAACTGCTGCTGATAGGTTTTATTGGCGACCGCGCCAGTCGTAGTGCCGGTGCTCGGGGTGGTGCCGGGAGTCGTTTGGCCGCCGGGGGTGGTTGTTTGGCCGGTGGTGCCTCCTGTTTTGCCGCTCGTGCCGCCGCTCGACGAACCGGTACCGGTATTACCGCCAAGCGGCACGGTTGTAATAAACGCGCCTCCCTTGTAAACATCATCGGCGCCGGCGGAAAAGTATTTTTGCATATAAAGCGGCACGCCGACAACGACGGCGCACAACACCGCCACCGCGGCGTAGAGCCCGTAAAGCTTATGCCTGGGAATCTTCCCCATTTTACCCCTCTGCTATTAGCGTGACGATTTCGCGCGGATTAGCGTGATTTGGATTCACGTGTCACTACTTTACGAACCTTATAAACTTTATGAACTTTACAAACCACGCTCACGCATTCGAGTGATTCAATTATATCAGATTTTCTTCTGGCGCGCCGCGCGCCAGGCCTTTATTTTCCTGTGGTCGCCGCTCTGCAATACTTCCGGCACCTTGAGTTCGCGATAAACTGCCGGTTTTGTGTATTGCGGGTACTCTAGCGCATTGTTAGTAAAAGATTCATCTTCGGCCGAAGTCGGGTTGCCCAGGACACCAGGCAGGAGGCGCGCTATGCTCTCCAGGATAGTGAGCGCGGGCAGTTCGCCGCCGGCTGTCACATAAGGTCCGGCCGAGATTTCATCGTCAATATATTTTTTTACGCGTTCGTCAACTCCCTCGAAACGGCCGCAAACCAGTACAATGTGGTCTTCTCGGCTTAAATCTCGAGCCGTCTCTTGGCTAAACTGCCGGCCGGTTGGTGACAGGAGTATGACGCGGCCCTTCTTGCCCCGCGCTTTCTCGATGGCCGGCACGGCGACATCGGCTCTAAGTATCATGCCGGGACCGCCGCCGTAGGGTGTATCGTCAACCTGCCTGTACTTGCCCAGGCCAAAGTCGCGCAGGTTGAGGTAGCCAATGCTAATAGCTTTCTTTTTCTGGGCACGCCCCAAAATAGCCCCGTCGGTGTACGGCTTCAAGAGCTCGGGATAAAGCGTCACAATCGTAAATTTCTTCATATCACACTACCACCCCTGTTTGCTGGATTAGAGTGTTAATTCGTGAATAATTAGTGTGTGATATTCGCGTGTCATTAGCGTCCCATTCGAGCGCATTCGCGTGAGTTTATTCGAGCGGTGTGGTCTTCTCTTCCTCAATGGGCTGGACGTCGCTTGAGGGTGTCTCGGCAGGTGCCTCGGCGGGTGCTTCTTCAGGCGTTTCAAGCGGCGCCACGACCGGAGTTTCAGCCGGCTTGTCAGCGAATCTGTCATCGGAGGGCGTTTCGGATGCCATAGCCGGTCCGCGGCCGCCTTCGGGTTCAATAATCTTAAGATTTACACGAGCGTTGTTTTTCGCGCCAAGGACGCGCAAGAGCGTGCGGATAGATTTGGCAGTGCGGCCTTCTTTGCCGATGATTTTGCCCATATCGGTCGGGTCAACGGTCAGCTCTATGAGCACGCCCATTTCATCAACTTTTCGTTCAACTTTAACTTTGTCAGGCAGATCGACTATAGCGCGCACGACGTACTCGACGAATTCCTGGTCGGTAGCTGGGGTCATAAAACCTCCTCATTATCTTTGGCGGGTTGTTCACCCGATTGATTATTATTTTCGACTGCTTTATCTTTAACTTCTTCCTTGGCTTCCTCTTCTTTCGTCTCGGATGTTTCTTTCGGTTTGGCGTCTCCCTCTTCAGCGGCTGGCGCTACCTCTTCAGTGGTCGCTTCGGCCGCTTGCTCGGCGACAACCGGCGCCGGCTTTTTGGCGCCGGCATCTTTTTTACCTTTCTTGGGCGCCTTGGGGGTTTTAGGCACATATTTAATAGACGGATGCTTGATATTTTGCTCCGTCAAAAGTTTAGCAACACGATTCGAGGGCTGCGCGCCTTTATTTAACCATTCAAGTACCTGTGCGGCATCAACCTTAATCTCCTTGGTTTCAGGGTTGAACCAGCCGACTTTGACAAGATAGTTGCTTTTGACCGGGTTGGTATGAGGGGTAACGACGATTTGATAGTGGGGTTCGTTCTTTCGTCCCACGCGGCGCAATCGGATCTTTAGCATTATTTCCTTTTATCTTTGGGTAACAAATCCTTGGCAGATTTCATTCTTAACGGATTAATAGTAACCCATGGGGGGAATTTTGTCAATAATTTACGGTAGCCGTTAGCAAACTCGCGCGCGTCGAGGACTCTTTTGCCGGCGGGTTGGATGGCATCGATCACCAACTTTGTGCCGTCAACGTCCGTCTTTATCAGTTTGAGCGTTGTGTCCCCAAGCTCTATGGTCACGCCGGGCCATGGCCGGTAGGCCTTCACTTTGCGGTTCGTATCCGCGGCGGTATCTTTTTCGAGGTCTATTTTGCCGTCACTTTTAGTGATGATGCGTGTGTAAGTTGCCTGCGCGTCCTTTTGGGGAACTGGTGTAACGCGCGGGTAATCTTCGAGTACTTCCACCATGTGACTCGCGGCCAGCTCGCTTAGCTCCTCGCTTAACTCTAGCGCGTCGGTGCCGTGCTTTATGCCTAACTGGTATTGGCGCAGGATGGGGCCGGCATCCATCTCGGCCGAAAGAATCATAAAACTCACGCCCGTTGCTTTAAGCCCATCCAGCAGGGACGATTCGATGGGGGAGGGGCCGCGGTACTTGGGCAGAAGCGAGGGGTGGATGTTGATGAACTTGTGGGGTAATAGTTCCAGTGTAGTCGCCGGAATGATGCGACCGAGCGCCGCCACTACGCAATAGTCGGGCTTGAGATTTTTTATCTCTTTATTGACCTTGCTCCAGTCGGCCTTTTTGTCGACCATTATGACGGGCAAATGGAGCCGGCGGGCGATGGCCAGGACGGGGTTGGGCTCGGGCTTGAGCCCGCGCCCGGCCGGCTTCGCCGGCCGGGTGATGACAAGCTCTATTTTTATGTCGGGCGCGGCCATAAGTTTTTCCAGTATCGGCACCGCGAACCCGTCTCCCCCCGCGAAAAAAATTTTAAGCATAGAATTGTTTCCTATTTGTCATTGCGAGCCCCGACCCCAGTGGGGTCGTGGGCGCGGCAATCCGGGTGAATCAGGAGATTGCTTCGACCGACCTCGCAATGACAGCTCCTATGTTTGTTGGATTAGAGTGTTAATTCGCGAATAATTAGCGTTTCTATTTGAGTGTATTCGCGTGATTAATAATTCTTAAATCTTACTTCTTAAATCTTAAATCTATGTATCTTCCCTTCCTGTGCCTCTGCTTCCGGATGGTCGGTGATGAGTATGCCGTTCAAGTGGTCAATCTCGTGCTGGCAAACTCGCGCCAGCAAGCCGTCGGCTTTCAGGCGGTACCGTTTGCCGCTGATGTCGTGATTGATAATTTCAATGCTCTCGGCGCGCTCGATGGGCCTTTGCAGGTTGGGAAGCGACAAACAGCCCTCTTCTATCACGATCGTATTTTTACTTTGGTGGATGATTTTAGGGTTGACGAGCACGGTTAAGGGAATTGCCGGCCAGCTCGATTCTTCTTCGTCGGCCGGCGTGTATTCCACTATCGCCAACCGGAGGTCGTGGTTAACCTGATTGGCGCCCAAACCCAGACCTTCGCTTTTGTGGAGTGTTTCAACCATATCCTCAACCAGTTTCGCCAAAGAATCGTCAAAATTTTTGACGGTTTTAAGTTTGCGCTCGAGTATGGGGTCAGGCGCCTTCACAATCAGCAGTATCTTAGGCATAAGCTACAAATTAAGAATTGTCATAATACCCGGACATCCGAGGAGCTTGCTCCTCGGTAGGATAGGGTGCTGGCGCATCGTGCCGGTGGAGCAGCCAACAAAAGATGTCCTTGCCTGTGGTAAATTGAAAACATATGGATATCCTTAAGGGCGC
>DATEBX010000019.1:0-8103 GCA_035287145.1 Patescibacteria group bacterium
GGCGGCAGTAGGGGAGTCGCTCGTAATCTGGCTCGTAAAATGAAGGTACTATATCCCGGAATTAAAATAGTTGGCACTTATTGTCCGCCTTTTCGTCCTCTTCGGGAGTCAGAGAAGAAAATAATTAATTCCTTAATTAACAAAACTCGCGCCGATATTGTTTGGTGCGGTCTCGGCTGTCCCAAACAAGAGAAATGGATGGCCGATTTCAGGCCAAGGTTAATCGCGCCTGTACTGATTGGTGTTGGAGCGGGATTCGACTTTCTGTCCGGTGCCGTGCCCCTGGCCCCAAAATTCATTCAGAACTCGGGTTTTGAATGGATGTTCCGTATGCTTACCAACCCCCGAAAACTAATAAAGCGCTATCTGTATGTTGTGCCGGTTTTTACCTTCTATGTCGTACTCGAATTGCTAGGCCTAAAAAAGTTTAGTAGCGATATTTAATTACAATCCGAAAATGGTGATAAATATGCTATATATTAAAGCTGGCAAGAGATTGTTAGATATTATTCTGGCGACTTTATTTATTGCTATTATACTACCGTATATTTATATTTTAATAGCCATTGCCGTCAAGCTTGACTCACGTGGACGAATATTATTCACCCAAGAAAGAACCGGCTTGGGTGGCGGAAAATTTCGCCTTATGAAATTTAGGACATTGTTTGAAGGCGACCATACTCTTAACCGAAAAGGGCAATATCGGGAGGTGGTGCCCGGCGATCACAATATTACCAAAGTTGGTATATTTCTTAGAAAAACCGGTCTTGACGAACTGCCCCAGATGATTAATATTATTGCCGGACAAATGTCATTAGTCGGTCCGAGGCCGTACCCAACCGCTATGGATCGGGAAATGTCCGAGAACATTCTCAACTATTTCGAGAGGTATAGGGTAAAACCCGGATTAACTGGCTGGGCACAGGTTAATGGCCTAAGAGGGCCAGCGACAAATCCAGCAGTTATGCGACATAGGATAAAATATGACATTTGGTATATGAGACACCAATCGTTCGGGTTGGATTTACTGATTATTGCTCTAGGGGTTAAGCAGTTTATTTGCCATCTCCTTATAAGGAAATAATATGTTTATTTCTATCAGGGGAATCTATGAGAACTACGCCAACGCTATTATTTACGGCAAGGGAAATAAGGTAGTCATTACCATGCGGTTTTTTTTGTTTCGAATCAGAAAACGACTGGGCTTGCTACCGACAGAGCTAAGGATATCCCACTCAAAAATCATTGCCATAAGACGTGACGGCGCCATTGCCGCCGCGATTTACGCGCTAGGATATTACGACTATCATAATATGCATCTTATGAAGAAGTTAATGCCTCGACTTAGGAACTTTATTGATATTGGAGCTAATATCGGTGTTTACTCGCTTATCGCCTCTGAAGCGAAAAGGGCGAAGGTATATGCCTTTGAACCATATCGGGATACTTATCAAAAGCTTCGGCGGAATATCGAGGCGAATAATCGCCATAATATTTTCCCGTTTAATTACGCGCTAGGGTCGAGAAATTGCTTAGTTGGGTTTCGCACTGGTTCGGATGATAGCGGCTATGCTACAGTCGCGGCGAGTAAGAGCCGTGTCGGGGTTGAATGCCGAAGGATGGATGTATTGTGCCGTAAAGAAAAGATTACCCCGACTCTCGTTAAAATAGATACCGAGGGCAGTGAATATGAAATATTAAAGGGATTTGGCCGATACTTGAAAAAAGTTAAGGTACTTTTTATAGAATTGAATATCATTAATCAAAAAAATAAAACCCAAGAGAAGATTATTAGATATTTGAATAACCATAACTTTGGCGGACCTTATCGCTATGACCATGAACATGCGGTACTGGCAAACGAAGATGTGGAAAAAAGTTATAGTCAAATTGAAGACAGTATCTTTGTGGCGGACAGCTTTATGGGAGAATTGCAAAAAATTGGGATAACTATCAAGGATTAATAACAAGACTTACGTATTTTATCCTTCGAACCCCAGCGGGGTGAGAAGTTCTCACCTTACTGGTTCGAACAATAACTTTTGCGTAAGTTGTGTAATAAGATGTTGCATCAGTCATATCTTCATATATTTCGACAAGTATCGGCGGATGGGTCGCAAGTGGAAGAGTTGCGCCGCCGCTTCGGGTGGCCGGCGCCACCGACGATTATAGAAGGCGCCGGCCTCGCCGTTCGAGACCTGCGCCTTATATTGTCCGACAGCGCCAAACGGCCGCTGATGGGAGGGACGATGAATATTATCTTACTCAATGCCGATACGATAAGCCAAGAAGTGGCCAGTACTCTCCTAAAGTCCATCGAAGAGCCGCCGGAATATCTCAACTGGCATCTTATTACTACCAATGAGTCCAAGATGCTTGTGACGATTGTCTCGCGCTGCCAACGTTTCCGCTACTTTTCGAGCGAGATCCCGGAGCAACCGGCTGTGGATGATTGGGACAAGATGACATTGGTGCAAAAACTTGAATGGGCTAAGCAACTTTCAAGCGATGAAGATGCGCTAGCGCGCCTCAATAGTTGGATGGCGGCCGCGCGACAGTCAAGGCAGTGGTCATTGGCGCGCTCGCTCGAGGGCTTGGTACGGGTATTTAAGAAGCCCGGCAGCAATAAGCGTTTGGCGCTCGAAAACTTCATTCTACAAAACCTTTAACCTTTAACTTAATTTTATTCCTATTGCGCCCAGGGCACTTTTTTGGTGCATTGGTAATAGAGGGGGTTTTTAAAGTTACATACTTTACAAACTTTATAACTATACGTGCTTTACCCTATTATTTTTATCCTCGCGACGTTTGGAATATTGATCCTGGTTTTAAGGAGGGCTTTTTGGTTAGGTCCGGCGGTTGCCGACCACGGTATAAAGGTTAACCTTGAGGTTGGCGATATCAAGGAATCAGAGGTGGCGTTAGCCCACGAGAGGGCCGAAGCGCTTTTTGCGGAGCGCAAATATTTTGCCGCCGAGCGGTGGTATAAGGAGGTGATTCGCCTGAATGCCCGCGACGATAGAGCTTGGACACGTCTCGGTGTTATCGCCGTTACGCAAAAACGCTATAGTGCCGGTATCGAAGCGTTGCGTAAAAGCATTGCCATTAATAATAAAGTATCGAGCCGCTACTATAATTTAGCTTTGGCGTATTTTCTGCTTAATGATAAGGCACATGCCCAAGAGAGTATTAAACAAGCTCTCGAACTCGCGCCGGAGCGCGCCAATTACCAAGAACTGCGCTCACGCATTCAAGACCTCTCGGATTCTAAGGGAACCAATGAAAAATCAAAATAATGCCCTTATCTGGGCAATGAGAACTCCCAATTCGCCTGGTTAAGCCGTTTGAGGTAGTTGCCCGAGCTTGCGGGAGATACGGGGGTCGGCTGGAAATATTTTTGAATCTTAATGGGGATAATACTGGTATTTATGTCTTTATCCTCATACTGCACCTTGAGTAAGATCGCTTCAGTTTTTTCGCCGCTTGATGCTTGGTCAAAGACGAGGTTGCCCAGCGAATAGGCAATAAGTTTATTCTTATAAATTTCTATTGGCTGAATAACATGCGGGTGCGACCCGATGACTAAATCGGCGCCGGCGTCGATGTATTGGTATGCCATTTCTTTTTGAAAAGGGGAACTGACGGCTTGGTACTCGCCGCCCCAGTGGGCAAAGACGACCACTATATCATATTTCTTTTCGGCTTCTGTAATCGATGGTGTAATATCTTCAAGCGTCGCCACGACGACTCCTTCGGCGCCGAAATTGGTGCCATAAGAGGCAAAAATAAGACCGACTTTAAGCTGGCCGCATTGTATGGTTTGAGGGGCGAGAGCTGCTTCACGGCTCGCACCGGCGCCCCCATAGGCGATATTATTTTCTTTGAGGATTTTTTGCGTCTCGTTTAAACCGGTTGCACCCTGGTCGGTAATATGGTTATTGGCTAAAGAAACGGCGGTTATTTTGGAACTAGTTAACACGGCGACTGCTTCCGGCTTGGCGGCAAAAACCAAACTGCCCGTTTCGGTTTGTTTCTTATTGCTGACGAAAGGGGATTCAAGGTTGGCGACGCGGCAGTCGGTCTGCGAGAAAGAGGAGCTGATTTGGCTCATAACCTGTGACCAGCCACCGTTTACGCGCGCGTAGGACTCAACACTGCGCGCCAGCATTATGTCGCCGCCGAAAACGAGCGAGCCATTTTTATTGCTATCTTTGGCCAGCGCGGAGATTTGACCGGTACCGTTTACTGATGTATCGGCACGCTCGCCTGTGAATTGGTCTTCCGTTCTCGGTTGAATAACGCTACCGTTGAGGATGTAAAAACCCCAACTCAAACCGCCGATGAGCACAAAAGCTAAAATCGCATTACGCATATAGATACAATATAGCATTATCTTGTTAAGATGATGAGGTGTAAGGTTGAATTTCATCAGAAATTATGGTATCGTACTCCTAGTCGGCGTAAGCCGAGATAGCTCAACGGCAGAGCAGCTGTTTTGTAAACAGCAGGTTGGGGGTTCGAATCCTCTTCTCGGCTCCAAAGTCATATACAATGCAACAGTTTTGCTTGCCCTGCGTAGTCCCGATATAAGATCGGGACGGAGTAGGGTAAACTGTAGATGCGGGTTCGATTCCCCCTAGGGGCTCCAAGATTTGAGTTATCTATGCTGGGATAGCGAAGTGGTCAAACGCGGTTGACTGTAAATCAACTGGCCTTGCGCCTTCGGGGGTTCGAATCCCTCTCCCAGCACCACACTCCGTTCTATCAGAATAGAACTTCGCGTGGCACGCCAAATATGGAAGAAGAGAATTATATTGGGTTCAAGAAAGGTAAGGAGTGTGTCCCGCGCTGTGCCGCCCCGAAGCTTTATGCGAAGGGCGGGAGTCCCGACCCGACGGGGTCGTGGACGAAGTGGGGCATCCGAAATGCTGATGTATTATGTTTATATCTTGGAGTTATATGGAGGAAAGAGGTATATAGGTTATACAACTAACCTTAAGGGCAGGGTAGCAGAGCATCGATTGAGGCCGACGCAAACTACCAAAGCTTATCCTCCGAAAAGATTATTGTTTTATTGTGCTTTTCGAGATAAGCAGGTAGCTATAGCTTTTGAAAAGTATTTAAAATCTTCGTCTGGTTGTGCATTCAGGAAAAAGCATTTTGGATTATGATCGATTCAATATGCCGACATAGCTCAGCAGGCAGAGCGCATCCATGGTAAGGATGAGGTCTCGGGTTCGATTCCCGATGTCGGCTCCAAGCCCCGTCTGTGAGTTTCGGGGCAGAAACAGAATCAAGAAAGGAAAGTATGGCGAAAAAGAAGAAGAATGAGGTACCATTGGAATGTAAGGAATGCGGCAACCGCAATTATTGGACGCATAAAAAGTCCACTCCCAATCCGGAGAAGTTGCAGATGCAAAAATATTGCCGCTATTGTCGCAAAACCACCACGCACCTTGAAAAAAAGCAAAAAACCGGCAAGTAATGTAGGAGAGTAGCTCAATTGGCAGAGTACTGGTCTCCAAAACCAGTGGTTGTGGGTTCGAGTCCCACCTCTCCTGCCACCCTACGCTAAAGCTTCGGGTGGCTTTTAGCCACACGAACTTTAAGTAGGGTGTGACCCATAGCTTTAGCGAAGGGTCACATATTTCCTAACAGCAGCCACCCTTCGCTCATTAGAGCTTCGGGTGGCTATACAGCCACCCAAGAAATAAAATGAAGGGTGTAACCCGAAGCTCTACCGCAGGTCGCTCGTAGCTTTAGCGGAGGGCGAGCGTAGGGTTACGAGAATATAAAATATGTATTATGTTTATTTATTACAACTTAGGAACAGTGAAATATATACTGGCTCAACGCCAGATTTGGAACGAAGAATAGGAGAGCATCGGAAGGGGATGTGTCAATCAACGAAACTGATTAGGCCTATTAAGCTGGTTTGGTATTGTGCCTTTAGGAGCAGATTAGCGGCAAGAAAATTTGAAAACTATCTAAAAAAGGGTTCGGGGCAAGCATTTAGAAATAAACACCTACTTGGATAGTATTTAGCCGCGATAAAGAGAGCCAAAGATTTTCCAGGGCTTTTTTTTGGTATAATTAGGGTGTTATTAAGGAAGGGTGATGCTCAAAAAAGCGCGCTGGTTGCTTATTTTTGGAGTAATATTCTCGGTCGCGCCGGTCACGAAAGCCGCTGTTTTTGACAGTGCCAACTTAGGATACAGGAAAAATATTCTCTATAATTTGCGCGCTACCGTGGGCAATGGTTCGGTTGCATATGGCTCATATAATCATACCCTTATGATACGCCCAAGCGGCGCCGACGGCGACAAGTCAGACCGCTTAGAAATTAACGGCACGGACCAGCCGACCGTGAGCCCCGCCAACCCGTCAAGCGGCATAAGCCCCCAAACAGTTATGCTGCAAAAATTCGTGAGCGATAATCCCATGCTCATAAACTCCCACAAGGAGTTCGAGCCGTCAAAGAGCTTCGGCGGCATCGGTTACAATCTGAAAACTCAAGTTAAGGTCGGGGATACTCTCTACGCTGTCAATCGGTTGGCACTGCTAGCTAACCCGTTCATAGCGATATTTGGCAATATTTTTGCCGGGCAATGCACCGACAGCACTAATCCCGATGATACCAATGCCGGTAGCGCTGATAATAACTGCCGCAAGCTTAACTTCGGCCAAAAAGGCATTGGCACATCGGCAAACAATCTCGGCGGCACCAACCTGCAGTATCAGATTCCAGGGTATTTAATCCAGAGCAACTCGGTCCTGTCGTGGAAGTCCTGCGATGCCAATACGCCGCTTTGCAACGCTGTTATTCAAAATATCGTTGACGATGCGGTAGCCCGCGCCAACTGCACCATTAATAGGCGGTCGGTGACAACTACCAATTCAACGGCTAACAACCTAGGATTTAAGCTTATTAGCGATAACAGTACCGGTAGTTGCAGGGTAGAGGATTTAAATAGCGTTGGCGCTTCAGAGGAGGGGATAGTGATAATTAAGAACAATCAAAGTACTTTTACATTTACTATTAAACCCTCATCGGGCACCCTTAATCTCCGCGACATCGGCACAGTGATAGTTTACGGTGATATTGTGGTGGAGGGTGACACTAAATATGGCAGCGCGGCCGACTCCATTGGCTTCATAGCTCTCGGTAAAGACGGCAAGGGCGGTACGATTACTATAAAAAGTAATGCGAGTAATATCGCCGGCTCGTTTTTCGCGCCGGGACTAAACGGTAAAATTATCTTTGAGGGCGGCAGTAACAGCTTGATTGCTAAGGGAGTTTTCGCGGCCACCAATTTCACACTCAATAAACGAATCGGGCTGGTGCCGGGCAGTGGGCCGAATGGTGAAAGCCTCCCGAGTAATTACAACGTCGCCATCCTGTACGACCCGCGCCTGCAAAACAATCCGCCGCCCGGTTTCAAGTACGGCAATGTCAGTATCCTGCCCAGCGAGCAGTCGCTTTACGAGCCGGCAGCCCCATAAAAGATTTAAGAGTTAAGAATGGAGGCAAGAGGTTCATAAAGTTCGTAAGGTTCATAAAGTTCATAAAGTAGAATACTTGTATATCATTCGGAAACTATTTAATTGGTTTTTGGGATTTGATTAGGTCAATTAGGTCAATTAGAAATTTGTTATATGAATATTCAAGAAATCAAACAACGCACAAAATCGATTAAAAATACTTTGCAGATTACTAAAGCCATGGAGCTGATTGCTTCAATTAAAATGCGAAAAGCCATCGAGGTAGCTGAAGCTAGTAGAGAGTATTTTAATCGAGCGCGCCAGTTATTATCTCGGTTAGCGGCTGAAGGAAAAAGTTATAAGCATCAACTTTTAGCTAATCCAAACAGTAATAAATCGCTTTTAATTATCGCTTCATCTGACAAAGGTTTGTGCGGTAGCCATAATACTGAAATTTTTCGGGCCAGTTACAAGGCTATTGAGGAGAAAAAGAAAGATAATCAAGAGTTTGATTTAATCGTTATTGGCAACAAAGCCAGAAATCATTTTCATCGTATCAAAGAATTAAAGATCATAGCTGACTTTGAAACTTTTGGCGATAGTATCGAATACCTGGAAGCA